>JAYWBE010000053.1:0-2448 GCA_043781715.1 Gemmatimonadaceae bacterium | reverse complement strand
CGCACCCGATCAATGATCAACGCTGCGGAGAACGCGTCACCCTCCAGATGGTATTCCCAACGTCGTCCGCCACGAGCAGCGCGCCCTCCTTGTCGATCGCGACGCCAACGGGGCGTCCCATCGCCTCTCCATTCCCCTTGAGGAATCCGGTCAAGACGTCGATCGGCTGGCCGTTCGGTTTTCCGTTCGCGAACGGGACGAAGATCACCTTGTACCCGCTCCATGGTTTGCGATTCCACGAGCCGTGCTGCCCCACGAACATTCCGCTGTTGAACCGCGGCGGCAGTGCTTTCGCTCCGGACCAGGTGAGGCCGAGCGACGCGGTGTGGGGCCCGAGCGCATAGTCGGGGACGATCGCGCGGTCGATCAGCTCTGGGTGCTGTGGCTCCACTCGATAGTCGATGTGCCTGCCGTAGTAGCTGAACGGCCAGCCGTAGAAGCCCCCGTCACGCACCGACGTGATGTAGTCAGGCACGAGATCGCTGCCGAGCTCATCGCGCTCATTTACCGCGACCCACAGCGCGTGGCTCTCCGGTTCCCACGCGAGGCCCACCGGGTTGCGAAGACCGCTCGCGAAGACGCGATGCTTTCCGGTAGCGCGATCGATCTCCCAGATCGCCGCGCGATTCTGCTCGTGCAGGTATCCGTTTTCCATCACGTTGCTGTTGGAGCCGACGGACGCGTAGAGCTTCGTCCCATCCGGAGTGGCGATGACGTTCTTCGTCCAGTGATGATTGATCCGGCCCGCGGGCAGATCGACCAGTTTTACTCCGGGCGCAACGATGTTGGTCACGCCCGTCGAGTACGGGAAGCGCACGATCCCGTCGCTGTTCGCCACATATAGCGCATCGCCAACCAGTACCATGCCGAAGGGCGAGTACAGTCCCGACAGAAATACGGAGCGAGTGTCCGCGATCCCGTCTCCATCGGTGTCCCGCAGCAGGATGATGCGATTCTCGCTTGGCACGGCGCCGCCGCCCTTCGCCAGAAAGACCCTGAAGAAGAATCCCTTGATTCCCTTGTTGTCGTCCGGCCTCTTTGGCGCATTCGTCTCTGCCACGAGAACGTCGCCGTTCGGAAGCACGTAGAGCCAGCGGGGATGGTGGAGTCCCCGTGCGAACGCTCGAACCGTGAGTCCTTCAGCCGCGACCGGCGTTGCCTCGTCCGGCCAGCTCTTCGCCGTCACTACGTTTATGACCGGAATCAGCGACTCTTTTGGCCGTGGGATGACCGGGTGGATACCCGTCTCGGCGGAAACCGGCAGCCGGGCCGGCGACCCGCACGCGGTCGCAAGAGATGCCGCGCCAAGCAAATAAATCCGGAAGAAGTTGCATCGCATAAAGGCCGGGTGAGCGCAAGAATCACGCGCATTATGAGCGGATGATAAGTTTGAAATCATGTCTGAGCGCGAACGGCAGCGGGCGGGCGGTGAGTGGCGAGTTGCGGTCGGCGGTGAGGAAACCTCAGCGGTCTTCGAGTCGGCGACGGGCGGGGCGGAGCAGGGGGTAGTCTTCGTTTGCGCCCACGGCGCCGGTGGAAACTTGAACGATCGCGGAATCCTTCAGACCGCGAATGCCCTCCGTGAGCGCGGACTGGGCATCGTGCGCTTCAATTTCCTCTACAAGGAAAAGAAATCCGGGCGCCCCGACCCGATGCCGCGACTCAAGGACTGCTTCTCGGCCGTCGTCGCGCGAGCGCGCCAGGAGCTGAAGCCGAAGACGCTCATCATCGGCGGACGCTCGATGGGTGGCCGAGCCGCCTCGATGCTCGCCGCCGAGGGACTCGCGTGCGATGGACTGCTGCTGCTCGCCTATCCGCTGCATCCTCCTGGCAAGCCGGAGCGCCTGCGCGACGCACATCTGCCCGCTATCAAAGTCCCTGTTATCTGCTTCAACGGCACCCGAGATCCGTTTTGTACCCCGAGCCTGATGGAAGCGGTTCTCAAGCGCGTGACGACGAAGTGGGAGATGCATTGGGTGGAAGGCGCGGATCACAGCTTTCACGTCCTCAAGTCTTCGGGTAGGACAGATTCCCAGGTTCTCGATGAGATCGCCGATACGAGCCGGGCCTGGTTACAGGGCATCTGAACGGGCTCCAGATGTAACGACATGCATGGACCCCACACCTCGCACCTAATACCTCGCACCTACAACCTTTTTCAGTTCTCAGTTGCATTTCCATCCTTGACAACAACTGGGAGATCACCGTCACCTTGCGTGCGGGGCGATCTTCTTGTAAAGCTTGGCCGCCTCAGGGAGGCGCGTCCGGAATTCGAGCACGCGGCATCGCTCACGCGGAACACGCGCGAGCGCGAGCTGTTGCTCGACCGCGCCCGCTTGTGCCTGAACGGGTCGAGCCCGCGATGAGCTACTCTCAAAAACGGATCACATTTGGGGTTGCAAGACGGCGCTATTTCGGTGTGAGGCGCTGACAAATTGGAGATGACGA
>JAYWBE010000052.1:0-2453 GCA_043781715.1 Gemmatimonadaceae bacterium | reverse complement strand
ACCATCCTCGCGGTGCGCCGCGACGGACAGGTCGCGCTCGGAGGCGACGGACAGGTCACCGTCGGCCAGACGGTGATGAAGTCGAATGCGCAGAAGGTCCGGACCCTTCACGGCGGCAAGCTGCTCGCGGGCTTCGCCGGCGCGGCGGCGGATGCGTTCACCCTATTCGAGAAGTTCGAGGAGAAGCTCGAGCGCTATCCCGGAAACCTGCAGCGCGCCGCGGTGGAGCTGGCGAAGGACTGGCGGAGTGATCGCGTGTTGCGGCGTCTCGACGCCCTGCTCGCCATAACCGATCGGCAGCACGGTTTCATCATCTCGGGAACGGGCGACATCATCGAGCCCGAAGACGGCATCCTCGCGATTGGATCGGGCGGCCCCTACGCCCTCGCATCGGCTCGCGCGCTCCTCGAGAACACGGATCTTCCCGCGCGCGACATCGTGAGAAAAGGACTCGAGATCGCCGCCGAGATCTGCATCTATACGAACGCGAACATCACCGTCCTCGAGCCCACCTGATGTCATCGCCGCGCACACAGCAGGCGCTGGAGCGCCTGGCTGACCTCACGCCGAGGCAGATCGTCGAAGAGCTCGATCGCTATATCGTCGGGCAGGGCGACGCAAAGAAGGCGGTGGCGATCGCGCTCAGAAACCGGTGGCGGCGCCAGCGCGCGCCGGATGCAATCCGGGATGAGATCTCGCCCAACAACATCATCCTCGTCGGCCCAACGGGCGTCGGGAAGACGGAGATCGCACGCAGGCTCGCGCGTCTCGTCGGCGCGCCGTTCGTAAAGGTCGAAGCGTCCAAGTTCACCGAAGTGGGCTACGTTGGCCGCGATGTCGAATCGATGGTGCGCGACCTGGTCGAGAGCGCGATCAACATGGTGCGCCGCGAGCGGGAAACCGAGGTTCAGGAGGTTGCGAAGCAGAAGGTTGAGGAGCGACTGCTCGATCTCCTGCTGCCGACGCCGCCCGACATAAAGCAATCCGCGCACACTCCAACGGCCGCCGCGGGCGGCGGGGCGCACCTTTTCGTCGTGTCACCGGCCGGATCTGTCTCGAGCGAGGCCGACGCCACCGAGCTGCGCTACAAGAGGACCCGCGAGAAGCTCAAGCAGCTCCTGATCGACGGACAGCTCGACGAGCGCGAGATCGAGATCGAGGTAACGCAGCAGACGCCGGTGATGTTCGACATGATGGTTCCGCAGGGCGCGCCGGAGGGCATGGACAATCTCTCCGAGATGCTCCAGGACATGCTGCCCAAGCGAAAAAAGAAGAGAACTGTAAAGGTCTCCGAGGCGCGTCGCATCCTCCTCGGCGAGGAGCTGGAAAAGTTGATCAACAAAGAAGACGTCACCACCGACGCGCTCGACAGAGTGCAGACGATGGGGATCATCTTCCTCGACGAGATCGACAAAATCGCCGGCCAACGCGGGCCGAACGTGGGCGGCCCCGATGTCTCACGCGAGGGAGTGCAGCGCGATCTCCTCCCGATCGTCGAGGGCTCCAACGTGCAGACCAAGCACGGGATGGTGAAGACCGACCACGTTCTGTTCATCGCGGCGGGCGCGTTCCACGTCGCCAAGCCGAGTGATCTGATTCCGGAGCTGCAGGGAAGATTCCCGATTCGGGTCGAGCTCAGGTCTCTCACTGAAGCGGATTTCGTGCGCATCATGACTGAGCCCGAGAACGCACTCACCAAGCAGTACTCCGCGCTGGTCGAGGCCGAGGGCGCGAAACTCGAGTTCACCACGGACGGCATCGCCGAGATAGCGAAGATCGCCGCGCACGTGAACGATCGGATGGAGAATATCGGGGCGCGCAGACTTCACACGGTGATGACGACGCTGCTCGAGGACGTGCTGTTCGGACTTCCCGAGAGCGGGGCGAAGACGGTGCGCGTCGATCAGGAGCTCGTGCGCAGCCGTCTCAAGACCATCGCCGACGACGAAGATCTCAGGCGGTACATCCTCTGACAGGCGTGCGAGTCAACCTGAGAGCGCACGGACTGAGCGCCTCCTTCTCGCGACTACCACGCCGTACGCGGTCAGGTTGACCAGCAGCGCGAGACTTCCAAGAACAATCTGCGTTCCACGCGTAAGCCCGGCAGGATAGAGTACCGGCTGTATGTAGTGCTCGATGAATCCGCCACTGTAGCCCGCGCCGCCGCCGCGCGCCCTGAACGAGTTCTCGAGTGGAGTAAGCGGGCAGATCCAACCAGCGTACTCGATCAGAACACCCCATATCGCGGCCGGAATGTGAAGCCACGCCAGCCGCGGCCACTTGAGCACCAGCAGTCCTCCCAGCACCACGAAGAGGACAAACGCGAGGTGCACGGCGAGCACCAGATCCGCAAGCGCCCAGTAGATCAAGCGGCGGGCGCGCCGAATTTCATCCTTTGAACGAGCGCGTCGAATCGCGGCTCGCCGCGCAGAGAATCGACAATTGGATGAACG
>JAYWBE010000051.1:0-2470 GCA_043781715.1 Gemmatimonadaceae bacterium | reverse complement strand
TCCACGTCAGCATGGGAGCGAATGCGACCAGCGGCTACGGCCTCGGAAACGCCGGCTCCAGAAACGGTAACGGGAGCGAGGACTAACTAATGATTGATTTTCGTAGCACGCGCGAGACGCGGGCATCTTCATTCGACTACATCCAGGTCCGCATCGCGTCTCCGGAAGAGATGCGCGGTCCCAAGGATTCCAAGGAGCGCGAGCGGCTGGAGATGGCCGGCCTCCGCACCTGGTGGTCGTGGGGTGAGGTTCTAAAGCCCGAGACGATCAACTACCGCTCATTCAAGCCCGAGAAGGACGGGTTGTTCTGCGAGCGCATCTTCGGCCCCGTCAAGGACTGGGAATGCCACTGCGGAAAATACAAGCGCATCCGTTATCGTGGTGTGATCTGCGATCGCTGCGGCGTCGAAGTCACCCTGAGCCGCGTCCGTCGCGAGCGCATGGGTCACATCGAGCTCGCCGTACCCGTCGCGCACATCTGGTTCTTCAAGACGCTGCCCAGCCCGATGGGCAATCTCGTCGACCTGACGCTGCGTGACCTCGAGAAGGTCATCTACTATTCGAATTACGTCGTCATCGAGCCGGGCAAGCAGGAAGTCCAGGCGAACGAGCTGCTCGACGAAGACACGTTCCTCACCCTGAAGCAGAAGGCGAAGGACGAAGGCGACAATGCGTTCCTCGCCGACATCGGCGCGCCCGCTGTCCGCGAGCTGCTGAAGAGAATCGACGTCGACAAGGTCGCGGCCGAGCTGCGCGCGGGTCTGGTAGACGAAGGCTCGCAGCATCGCAAGAAGCAAATGCTGAAGAGGCTCAAAGTAGTTGACGCCTTCCGCAACTCCGGCGATTCAGGCCAGGAGCGCAACAAGGCCGAGTGGCTGATCATGGACGTGATCCCGGTGATTCCGCCGGATCTGCGTCCGCTCGTTCCTCTCGACGGCGGTCGCTTCGCCACTTCCGACCTGAACGATCTCTACCGCCGTGTCATCAACCGCAACAACCGGTTGATGAAGCTGATCTCGCACCGCGCGCCTGAAGTCATTCTCCGCAACGAGAAGAGAATGCTCCAGGAAGCCGTCGATGCACTGTTCGACAATGGCCGCCGCTCGAAGGCGATTCGTGGCCGCGGCAAGCGCCCGCTCAAGTCGCTGTCCGACATGCTCAAGGGCAAGCAGGGCCGCTTCCGTCAGAACCTGCTCGGAAAGCGCGTCGATTACTCCGGCCGCTCGGTCATCGTCGTCGGTCCCGAGCTCAAGCTGCACCAGTGCGGTCTGCCCAAGGCGATGGCGCTGGAGCTGTTCAAGCCGTTCATCATTCACAAGCTCGTCGAGAAGGGAATCGCCGAGACGGTGAAGCGCGCCAAGAAGATCGTCGAGAAGGAATCTCCAGAGGTGTACGAGATCCTCGAAGAGATCATTCGCGATCACCCGGTGCTCCTGAACCGCGCTCCGACTCTTCACCGCCTCGGCATCCAGGCTTTCGAGCCGGTGCTCGTCGAGGGCAAGGCCATTCGTATTCACCCGCTCGTCTGCGCAGCGTTCAATGCTGACTTCGACGGTGATCAGATGGCAGTGCACGTTCCGCTTTCGTTCGAGGCTCAGCTCGAGTGCCGTCTGCTAATGCTGTCGTCGAACAACATTCTCAAGCCGTCGGACGGACGTCCCGTCGCCGAGCCCAGCCAGGACATCGTGCTTGGCTGCTACTTCGCGACCAAGGCGCCGCCGGGGTTCGACCAGAATACCGCCAAGAACGGAAAGACCGGAAAATCGTACACCAACGTCGCCGAGGTGGAGGTCGCGCTGTCGCAGGACCGCGTGTCGTTCCACACGCCCATCCGCTACTTCGTGCAGGACGTCGAAGGCCAGCGCTGGCTGGACACCACCGTCGGGCGCGTACTGTTTAATGCCATCATCCCGCCGGAGATTCCTTTCCAGAACCGGGAGATGAAGAAAAAAGCATTGGGCGAGCTCGTATTCGAGTCGTATCGGAAGAGCGGGCTGACGGGAACGGTTCCGTTCCTCGATCGGCTGAAGGAGTTCGGGTTCCGCTACGCCACGCGCGGCGGAATCTCGATCGGAATCGAAGACCTCCACATCCCCGCCGAGAAGGAGACCATTCTGGGAGAGGCCGAGGAGCGCGTCAACAGATTCCAGAAGGCCTATCAGACCGGCAACATCACGAACGGTGAGCGCTACAACAAGGTGATCGATACCTGGACGCACGCCAACAACGACGTGGCCGACGCGATGGTTCGCGCGATGCGTGAATCAGCGGATGGGTTTAACCCCGTTTTCATGATGTTCGACTCCGGATCACGTGGATCGCGCGACCAGATCCGTCAGCTGGCCGGTATGCGCGGACTGATGGCGAAGCCGCAGAAAAAGCTCACCGGAGGAATCGGCGAGATCATCGAAAGCCCGATCAAGTCGAACTTCCGCGAAGGATTGTCCGTGCTCGAGTACTTCATCTCGAC
>JAYWBE010000050.1:0-7641 GCA_043781715.1 Gemmatimonadaceae bacterium | reverse complement strand
CGAAGCTAATTTTTTACGATGTTTGCAGACACATACTCGACGCGCTGGCGGGTGCTCGCGTTACTCGGTCTTGCCGAGTTGCTTGGAATGTCGCTCTGGTTCTCGGCAAGTGCTGTCACGCCCCAGCTGCAACAGATCTGGGGACTGACGACGGCGGAGGCGGCCTGGCTGACCACCATCGTCCAGCTCGGGTTCGTTTGCGGAACGGCAATAGCCGCGGTGCTCAACCTCGCCGATGTCATTCCGGCAGGGAGACTTTTCAGCGCCTGCGCGCTGCTCGGAGCGGTGGCTAATGCCGCGATTCTGGCTGCTCCCGGCTATCCGGGCGCGCTGGTGCTGAGGTTCCTGACTGGTTTCTTTCTCGCCGGCGTTTACCCGCCGGCAATGAAGATGACCGCGACCTGGTTCCGCTCGCAGCGGGGGCTGGCGATCGGTGTGATCGTGGGCGCGCTTACGGTCGGGAAAGCCATTCCCTATCTCGTGCGCGCGATTCCGCACGCTGGTCTTCGGCCGGTGGTGCTCACCGCGAGCGTCGGTGCCGTGATCGCCGCGCTACTTGTTGCCGTGGGGTACCGCGAAGGGCCGTTCCCGTTCACGTCCCGCCCATTCTCGTGGAGGCACGTCGGTGATGTGGTGCGCGTGCGGGAGTGGAGGCTCGCGACGGCAAGCTATCTCGGTCACATGTTCGAGCTGTATGCGTTCTGGACCTGGATTCCGGCGTTTCTCGCCGCGAGCGTCGCCGCGGCGTCCGGCGGAAGATTCCGCGCGCCGCGGTTGATATCGCTCCTGGCGTTCACGACCATCGCCATCGGAGGCTTCGGATCGGTCTGGGGCGGGCTGTTCGCGGACAAACGGGGCAGGGAGCGGCTCGTGTCAATCTCACTTTTCATGAGCGGAAGCTGTTGCCTGCTGAGCGGAGTTCTCTTCGGCGGACCGATCTGGATACTCGGCGCTCTCGCGATGACGTGGGGATTTTTCGTGATTGCTGACAGCGCCCAATTCAGCACGCTCGTGACCGAGTCGGTTCCTGCGCACGCGGTTGGAACGGCGCTCACCATTCAGACTTCGCTCGGATTTCTGCTGACGATGCTGCCGATGCAGGTGGTCCCGCTCATCGCGCAGCGAGCAGGCTGGCGCTGGGGTTTTATAATCCTCGCCCTGGGCCCGGTAGCCGGGATCGCCGCGATTCGAAGACTCGCCGCGCTTCGCGCGTCGGCATCCGGACGCGCTAACTTATCGCTCTCGACCTGAACCCTGTAACCGGAATGCTGCCATGCCAATGCTGAAGGAGTTTAAGGAGTTCCTGCTCAAGCAGAACGTCGTGGCGTTGGCGATTGCGGTCGTGATAGCGACGGCCCTCACCACGCTCGTGAAGGCGTTCGTCGAAGATTTCATCATGCCGATTGTCGTCGCGATCGGACCCGGTGGCGAATGGCAGAAGGCGACGTGGAGTGTCGGCTCTGTGAAGTTCGGCATTGGAGATTTCATCGCCGCCGCGATCAACTTCGTGATCATCGGGTTCGTGGCCTGGCGGATCTCGAAGATCTTCATCAAGCCGGCGGCGGAAACACCGAAGCGGAATTGCCCGTTCTGCCGCATGTCGATCGACCCAGGCGCCACCCGCTGCCCGCATTGCACCAGTCAGGTGGCGCCGGCCTGATCGGCGACCCGGCGCCGACGTTCGGCAGCTGGTAATCAGGACCGACTACTCCACGTAGCCGAGCGCGGCGCGGACCTCGGAGAAAAGCGTCTCTCCCGTGAACGGCTTCTGGAGATAGGGGATGCGATTGGCGCTCCCCTTCTCCGGGAAGACCTCTTCCTTCGGGTAGCCCGACATGAACAGGACGCGGATCCCGGGACTCAGCTCCTTGAGCTCCTCGACCATGCCGCGTCCGCCGAGGTTCGGCATCGCCACATCGGTCAGCACGAGATCGATCTCGCCCACGTGAGCCGCGGCGACGCGCAGGGCGATCGCTCCGTCGGAGGCCTCGAAGACGCGATAGCCTTTCTGGGACAGAATCCTTTTCGCGAGTGACCTTACCGCGGCCTCGTCCTCGACGAGAAGAATCGTCTCGGCGGCGCGGGTAGTCTTCTCGAGGGCGGGGGTTGCTGATTTTGCCATGGTGGCGGGCGACTTTTTCTTCAGGGCCGCTTCGGCGAGATTCGCGTCGAACGGCTCGAGCCGAGAAGACGCGAGCAGCTGCCGCGCCAGAATCGAGGCGCGCCTCGATGCGCTCTGGATCTCGGCGAGCTCCTGCGCGCTGGCGGGATCGTCGCCCGCGGTTTCGAGCAGGAACTCGGCGTTGATCTGAATTACGGTGAGGAGGTTATTGAGCTCGTGTGCGACAAAGCTGGCCGTCTTGTTCGCCTCTTCGAGATCGTGGGTTCGTACGGCGAGGTCGATCGCCGTCGCCTGCTGCTTGTGCTTTCCTGAGCTGCTCGCGCTTTTTTTCAGAACCGTGGTCCTCATGCCGCTTGGGGGGCCGTAACTAACCGCCGAGGTGCTGGAAGCTAATGCATCGAGGCGAACTATTGCCGAGGTCCGAGCAGGGGGGAATCGTTGCAGACGCTTGCTTATTGCCGCAGTATACACATGATGACGAACGTCGACCTGCCCAACGCCCCTGACTATCGGGCAATCATCGAATTGGCGCCTGAGGCGATCGTTGTCTACACGCCGGAGAAGTTTCTCTTCCTCAACAGCTTCGCGGCCGAGCGACTCGGCTCCGGTCGGGCGTCACTTGTCGGACGTTCGATCATGGAGTTTGTGCATCCCGATTCGGTTCCCGTCGTCATCGACCGCATCCGCGACGTCCTGAAGAGCGGTGAAGGGGGCGGACCGCTGGAAGTGCGCTTCGTCTCCCTGAGCGGTACCGTGATCCCCGCCGAGATCGTCTCGGTGCCGATCATTTTCGAAGGGCAGCAGGCCTTCCTGGGACTGATACGCGACATCAGCAAGCGGGCGGAAATGGAACGCGCTCTGCGCGAGAGCGAGGAGAAATTCGGAAACGCGTTCCGTCATTCTCCCCATGGAATGGCATTCGTCAGTCCCGACGGACACTGGCTCAAGGCGAACCGCGCGCTCTGCGAAATGCTCGGCTATTCGGAGGAAGAGCTGCTTCAGCGTCGCTTCGCCGACATTACCCACCCCCAGGATGTCAGCACGGATGTCGAGCAGCTTCACCGGCTCGTTACGCGTGAGATCAGTAGCTACACCCGGATCAAGCGCTATTTGCGAAAAGATGGCCGCGCGATCTGGGTTTCTATTGCAGTCTCCGCGGTGCACAACGCGGAAGGCGTTCCCATCTACTTCATCGGCCAGATTCAGGACATCACGCGCGAGCGTGAGATGGAGGAGCAAAGGGCGCACGGCGAGCGGCTAGCTGGCATAACGGAGACGACAATCGCGGTCGCTCACGAAATGAACAACGTGCTGACCGTGCTGATGATGAATGCCGAACTTCTGGCGGACGGCGCGTCTCCGGAGGAGATACCCGAAATCGCGTCCCAGATTCTCTCCGCGTCGAGCAGGATCGCCGCGACGGTGCAGCGTCTCCGCAAACTGGGCGTTCCCGAATCAGTGGAATATCTGGGCGAGGACAAAATGCTCGATCTGTCGCCCAAACCGCCGAGGAAGCCTTCGAAACGGGGCAAGTAAGCAATCCGCGGCGGTGATTTGCCGGACGTGCAGGCTCCCGGACCCCTCGCTCAGAGGCGATTCAGCAGAGTTGGTCTAGCTCGAAAAAACTGACGCCCGTACATTAGGCCTCGATGCCAAGGCCTGATGAGGCGCCGTTGGTCGGCAGGAGCGCGGAGCTCGCTTTCCTGTCCAAGACGCTCGATGACGCGGCGAGGGGCGCTGGTCGCTCTGTTTTCGTTGTGGGCGAGGGCGGAATCGGAAAGACACGCCTGGCCACCGCCGCCGCCGAGCGCGCGGCAAAGCGGGGATGGAGCGTGGCGGTCGGACGCTCGTATCCGGTGGAAACCGGAGTTCCGTACGCCCTCTTCTCAGATGCACTTCTGCCGCTCGTCCGGACACTCGAGCCCACGACGCTCTCCGTCCTGTCTCGAGGGGGGACAGCCGAGCTGGGCTATGTGTTTCCAAATCTCGGGGGACCTTCGGACCGTGAGCGGGCGTCGGCTGGCGCCGCTCCGTCGGAGATCAAGGCGCGCCTGCTGTGGAACTTCACTCAGTTTCTGTGCCGGCTCTCAGCGAAGCAGCCCCTCTTCATCGTGCTCGAGAATCTTCAGTGGGCTGATGCGTCGTCGCTCGAGCTGCTGCATTTCGTGGCACGGCAGATCGAGAGCCAGAAAATAATTCTGCTCGGGACCTACAACGAGACCGAACGAGACTCCAACGCGATATTGCGCAGCACGGAACAATCGCTGTTGGGTCTCGGATCGCTCACTGTCCACAAGCTCGGTCCTCTCGAGCAAGCGGACGTGGAGGAAATCGTCGAGCAGATGTTCGGTGTTGAAAAGGCCGCGACGCGGCATTTCTCTCCGATGTTGTACGACTGGACCCGGGGCAATCCCTTTTTCGTCGAAGAGACGCTCAAGTCGCTAGTGGATTCGGGTGCGTTGACGCAGAAGGACGGCCGTTGGACAGGCTGGGAAATGCAGACTCTTCACCTGCCGTCCACGATCCGCGACGTGGTTAAGGCGAGAGTCGAGCGATTGTCAACAAACGCACGAACGCTGGCGAACCTCGCCGCCGTCATCGGGACGCGTGCCGAGTACGATACGCTGGCCAAAGTGTCCGGCTTGGCCCAGACGGAAATCATCGCTGCCGTGGACGAGCTGCTGGCTCAGCGAGTGCTGGCGGAGACCGGAAGCATTGATGGGATCCACGTCGATGCGATCCACTATGATTTCACTCATCCGTTGCTCCAGCAGGTGATCTACGCCGAGCTGGGGCAGGCACACGCGCGCCTTCTGCACGCGACGATCGCCGAAGCCCTCGAGAGCCTTTATGGCGACGCCGCACTCGACCACTCGGACGAGCTAGCACTCCACTTCGCCCGTGCCCATTCACAGTCGCTGGCGCGAAAGGCCGTGAGGTACCTCTACGCCGCCGGACGCGGGGCTATCGAGAAGTACGCCAACCGGGAGGCGGCGAACTATTTAGCGGCGGCCCTGGAGCACCTGGACAAGGATCCCACGATCATCGATGCGCCGCGCGAGGAGATTCTCACGACTCTCGCGCGCACGCGGCAGCGATTGGGCGAGTATGATGCGGCGTTGCAGCTATGGACTCGCGCGCGCGGAGAAGCCGCCGCCCGAGGCGAGAAGGCGGCGCTCGCTGACATCGACCACCGTATGGGACTTGCCTGCTACTGGAGCGGCAGGTACGCCGACGCCCTGGCGCACTACGAAGCCGGACTTCTCGAGGCGTCTGCATCCAGCGACCGGTCGACTACGGTGAGGCTGCGTCTTGCCAAAGGAATCGCTCTCCAGGATCTGGGCCGATTGCAGGAAGCTCAGGCTGAGGTCGAGGCTGCGCTCGCGTCGGCGAAGGAAGGCGGCATCCGGAACGACGCTCTTCTTTCACGAGCGCACAGAGCGCTTCTTCTTCTGTATGCGTGGGCAGGTCCGCTTGATCTCGCGCGGGAGCACGGGATGCAGGCGATCGCACACGCTGAAGCCGCTGGCCAGCGAATGCTGGAGTGGACTGCCCATTGGGGGATGGCGCTGCTCGAGGGAATCTCCGGAGATGCCCCAGCCTTCCTGAAACATCTCGGTGCCAGCGACCGACTCGCGGAGCAAATGCATTCGCTGCTCTTACCGCTCTGGTCCGCGGAGCTTTTCGTGCAATACTCTTCGAGCGTTGGCGACTGGGATGCGGCGATCGAAACCGCGGAGCGCACGATCAATCTTGCCAAGAGTCTGAACCAGCGCGTGCTGCTGCCGCGCCTCTACGTGTGGTCTGGTCTCATCTATCTCTGGCGGGGCTCCGACCACAAGGCGAAAGAGTACTTCGATGAAGCGTGGAAGCTTGCGGGTGCCGAGAAAGCAGGATCGCTGGAAGGCGCGGGTGAACGCGCGCTAGACGTACCTTCGATCGTTCCGGCGCATCTTGGCATGGCGTCGTACTATCTCGCCAAGGGTCACCCAAAGGAGGCAGTTCGCATCGGTGAGGCTGGACTCGCGATCGCAGATCGAACCGGATACATCGTGTGGGCGCTTCAGTGGCTCCTGCCGACGGTGGGGGAAGCGGCGCTCTTCGCTCGCGACTTCGACAGAGCCGCCAAGCATTTGGCGCGCATGAGACGCGATGCCGGGCGTTTTCACCACCGGCTGGGGCTTGCCTATGCTGACGCCTGTGATGGTCTGCTCGCAAGATTTCGCGACGGCGACCCGGCGCGAGCGATCGAGCTGCTTCAATCGTCCGTCGAGCAGTTAGAGGCGCTTCCGTTTCCTCCGCAAGCCGCCAAGATCAGGCGAAGACTCGCCGGCGCGTTCGTCGAGGTGGGTGACCGCGAGGCAGCAATGCGTGAGCTCCGCAAGGCGCACGACGTGTTCGCACGCATCGGAGCCACCGTCGAGCTCGATGGAACCCGCGAGGAGATGCGAGAGCTCGGAGTCAGACCGCCGCCCAAGTCGGCGACGAGCGGCGCGGCCGGATTGACCGGCAGGGAGATGGAAATCGCGCGGATGGTTGCAACCCGGAAGTCCAACAAGGAAATCGGGGGCGCACTTCAGATCTCGGCACGCACGGTGAGCACCCACCTCTCGAACATTTTTCTCAAACTGAGCGTCGGGTCGAGGGGCGAGCTGGCGGACTTCATCCGGCAGAACGGGCTGCTCGACGGATAGCCGCGGTAGATTTGCGGGCATGATCGATGACATTCTCGCCGAGCTCGAGGCCGACACCTCGCTCGAAGTCGGAGCACAATTTGCGGCGGTGACGGCCCGCTACTTCGAATCGACTCGCGCGGGCAAGGGTCAGGTCTCGACCCCGCGATCGGCGGAGGAGCTGGCGCGGCAGTTCGACGAGGAGTTTCCGCGAGAAGGGCGTCCGGTCGCGGAGATCATCGCCCGCCTGGAGCGCGAAGTGCTCGCTGACGCCAACAAGTATTACCACCCGATGTACATGGGACATCAGACCTCGGCGCCGCTTCCGGTGGGGGTCTGGATGGAGAGCGTGATCGGCGCGCTCAACCAATCGTTGGCGGTGTGGGAGATGTCGCCGACCGCGACGATGATCGAGCACCAGATTGTGGGCTGGCTGGCGAAGCTCGCTGGCTACGGCGCGGGAGCAGGCGGCACGCTCACGTCCGGCGGCACCGAAGCCAACTTTACCGCAATGCTCGCGGCGAGAAACGCAGCCATCCCGAATGCCTGGGAAGACGGCCTCGGTGCCAATCCTCCGGTCGTCGTGTACGGAGAGCACGCGCACTATGCGGTGACGCGCGCGATTGGTCAGCTGGGGATGGGGCGCCGCCGGGGAATCTCGATTCCCTCGCGGGATTACCGGATCGATGTCGATCTTCTAGTAGGCGCTCTCGACCGCCTGCGCGAAGAAGGCAAGAGTGTAATGGCGGTTGTTGCTACCGCCGGCACGACGGCAACCGGCTCGTTCGACGATCTGGAAGCCGTGGGTGCACTGTGCGAGGAGCGGGAGATCTGGCTACATGTCGA
>JAYWBE010000049.1:0-2472 GCA_043781715.1 Gemmatimonadaceae bacterium | reverse complement strand
ATGATCGCCCTCCACACTTCCTCGTTGGCGCCGAGAAAGCTGTTGTGGATCCGAAGCTCGCCCCCGCTGTAGCTGACGACGACGGTCCGGTTCGTCGTCAGCGTCACCCGGTACTGCGTGCCGAGCCCGATGCGCTGGAGCCGGCCCCTCAGCTCCTCGGCGTTTGTCGGAGGCGCTTCGTCCAGGGCC
This sequence comes from Gemmatimonadaceae bacterium, assembly GCA_043781715.1. GTDB lineage: Bacteria > Gemmatimonadota > Gemmatimonadetes > Gemmatimonadales > Gemmatimonadaceae > UBA4720. The sequence continues at coordinate 2,283 of JAYWBE010000049.1, read as the reverse complement.
AGCGCGAGCTGATCGCGATTACCCCGTCGCCACATACTCCGACCGCTTGAAGCGTTTGTGCGGACCCTTCACGAAAGTGCGATGCTCCTTCGACCACACGTGCGTCGTGACATCGATCGTCTCCAGTTCGACATCGACGACGTTGACTGAAGAAGGCCGTCCTCCCCGCGATCTGTTAGAGACCGTACCAGCCGTCGAGATCACGGTGCCCTTTCTCGTGTGCTCGATGTAGTGCACCGATTCCTGGTGATCGTGGCCACAACACACTAAATCGACGCCCATCTCGGCGAAAGCCCCGAGAAACTTCTGCGTGTTCTTGAGCCCGTGACGCTGCGAGAGCTCGCCACGCACTGGGTTGTGGTGCATCACGATCACGCGAGCATCCGTTGGTGGTGAATTCTCGAAAAGATCCCTCGCCTTGTCGAGCTGCTTCCTGTGAATGTCGCCGATGATTGAGATGTCGCGCAGGTTCCACGTCAGAGTCCGCCGCGTAACGCCGTGCGCGGTGTTGATGCCGACGAACGTCGCGCCGGGAACGTGCAGCACGGGCTCCAGATTCCTGTCGATGAACTTGCGATAGTTCTCGTAGACCCTCGACTTGTCCCCGAAACCGAGTGGTGCCTTCCACCACGCGACATCATGATTGCCAGGGACGGTGATGACTTCGCTCACCTTTCTGGCGTCGCGAATGAAGGCCGCGGCTCTCTGAAACTCCCCCGACCTTGCCCGCTGGCTGAGATCGCCCGAGATCGCCACCACGTCGTACTTCTTCATCTGGATGATCTGCTCGATTGCCTCGATCTGCTCTGGAACCGCAGGCCATCCGAAATGCAGGTCCGAGATGTGGAAGACGGTGGTCATATCAACCGCCTCTCGAGTGCGCGAGGGTCAGGGCGCGAGGACGAGATCGGCGAAATGCGTCGCGACACTCGCCGTGAGCGCGGGAGAAAGCGTCCTCATCGGGTCGCTCACGACCTCGCCAACCCACCGGATCAGAGCCATGCGCGAGTCGATCATGACGACGCGCAAAATCGCAACGCCCGTACCACTGCCACGGTTCTCAAGCCTGAGCTCGACGGGCAGCAAAGCGTAGCGCGATCCCTTCAAGCCGACGAGTCCACGTACCTGCGACGCCAGCGGATCCCGCACGGACGTCTCGGGGAGGACGCGTCCGCGCAGCCACTCGGCGGAGAGAGCGCGCGCGTCAGTCATAAGGATGCTGTTCATTTTTGAGGCGCGCTCGACCTCACGACCGAATGTCCATGCGCGGCCAAGTCCGCGAGCGGCCATCGCGGCTTCGATCTGATCATCGAGAGCGGCGAGAAATGCGGCGCGATTCGGTATCTGCTGTTGCCAGCCGAGGGTGTCCTTGCCGGAGAGATACTGAACGGGAAGCACGAGGATCTCCTGCCCGGCCATCCGCTCGAGCGGACGAAACACGACGGGAGGAGCGTCGGACTCGGGAGGCTTGGAAGCACACGCCAGCGCGAGCGTGCCGGCGGCAATGAGAAAAATGGGTCGCAACGAGTGGGGTTGGATTGCGGGGAAAGTTAACGCATACTCAATTTCATCGCACACGTGGGCAACGCTCTGATGCGACGACTCCGCACCATCCTCATCTGGTTCTTCGTCTCGGCGACAGGCGCCGCCAGCTTTGCGTGGCTGGCGTTGTCGCGCGGTGAGCCGGTCAATGCCGCGTGGCTCCTGGTCGCGGCGCTGTGCACCTACGCCGTGTCGTACCGGTTCTACAGCAAATTCATCGCGAGCAGGATCTTCGCTCTCGATCCCGCGCGCCCGACGCCAGCGGTGCGTCTGAACGATGGACGCGACTTCATGCCGACCAATCGGTGGATCGTCTTTGGCCACCATTTCGCGGCGATCGCGGGGCCGGGTCCGCTCGTCGGGCCGACGCTCGCGGCCCAGTTCGGATTTCTTCCCGGCGCGATCTGGATAATCGTCGGCGTCGCCCTGGGCGGCGCGGTCCAGGATTTCGTGATCCTCTGCGCGTCCGTGCGCCGCGACGGGAAATCGTTGGGCCAGATGGCCAAAGAGGAGATCGGTCCCATTGCCGGCTACACCGCGCTCGTCGCAGTGCTCGGCATCATGATTGTTCTGATCGCAGTGCTCGCGCTGGTGGTCGTGAACGCGCTCAAGGCGAGTCCGTGGGGCGTCGTGACGATCGGGCTCACGATTCCGACCGCATTGATCATGGGTGTCTACATGCGCTGGGTGCGCCCGCACCACGTGCTGGAAGCGAGCGCGATCGGTCTCGTGCTATTGCTC
>JAYWBE010000048.1:0-2487 GCA_043781715.1 Gemmatimonadaceae bacterium | reverse complement strand
CGGTGGAGCCGAGTCTCGCTGGCCCGAAGCGTCCGCAGGACAGGGTGCCGCTCAAGCTCTCGAAGAAGATGTTCCGCGAAGCGTTGTCCGCTGACCTTGAACGAACCGGAACGGTAGCGGCAGTTGCGGCAGCAAAGCAGGCAATGTCGGTTGCGGCATCGCCGCAGCTCTCACCTTCCGTGCTCGCGACCGATCCGGACGAGCAGGCGGGAGAGAATTCGAGCGTGCCGGTCGAGATGAACGGCGAGAAGTTCTCGATTCGGCATGGCTCGGTCGTGATCGCCGCGATCACCAGCTGCACCAACACGTCCAACCCAAGCGTGATGCTGGCGGCGGGATTGCTGGCGAGGAACGCGGTCGCGAAGGGTTTGGCGTCCAAGCCGTGGGTGAAGACCAGTCTCGCGCCCGGCTCCAAGGTCGTCACGGACTACTTCAAGAAAGCCGGAGTGATGGGTGCGCTCGAGCAGCTCCGATTCAACGTCGTCGGATTCGGATGCACGACGTGCATCGGAAATTCCGGTCCCCTGCCCCAGCCGGTCGCTGACGCCGTCGAGGCCAACAAGCTCGTCGTGGCAGCGGTGCTCTCGGGCAACCGCAACTTCGAGGGGCGGATCAACCCACTCACGCGATTCAACTATCTGGCGTCGCCGCCGCTCGTCGTCGCGTACGCGCTCGCCGGACGGATGGACATCGATTTCGCCACGGAGCCGATCGGTGTCGGCAAGAGCGGTCCCGTTTTCCTGCGCGACATCTGGCCCGCGCCCAAGGAAGTCGAGGAGGAGATACTGCGCTCGGTGAAGGCCGAGATGTTCAAGGCGCAGTACTCGAACGTCTTCCACGGGGACGATAACTGGCGGAGCCTTCCGGTGCCGGAGGGCGATCTCTACGCGTGGGATCCTGACTCGACGTACGTGAAAAACCCTCCCTTCTTCGACGGGATGACGCTCACGCCGCCCGGCATCCGGCCGATCAGCGGCGCGCGGGTGCTGGGAATGTTCGGCGATTCGATCACGACTGACCACATATCGCCCGCGGGCTCGATTCCCGCTTCGAGTCCGGCCGGCAAGTGGCTGATCGAGCACGGGGTGAAGACCGCAGACTTCAACTCGTACGGAGCGCGCAGGGGAAATCACGAGGTGATGATGCGCGGCACGTTCGCCAACATCCGTCTCCGCAACGAGCTCGCGCCGGGAACTGAAGGCGGCTGGACGACGGGCGCGCCGGGCGAGAAGCCAGTTTCGATTTATGATGCCGCCATGGAGTACCAGAAGGCCGGGACTCGGCTCGTCATCATCGCCGGCAAGGAATACGGCACTGGCTCCTCGCGCGACTGGGCGGCCAAGGGGACGCTGCTACTCGGTGTCCGCGCCGTGATCGCCGAGTCGTTCGAGAGGATCCACCGCTCGAATCTGGTCGGGATGGGAGTGCTGCCGCTCGAGTTCGTGAACGGAGAGACGCGACAAACTCACGGCCTCACCGGATTCGAGACCTACCAGATCGAAGGAATGTCGGAGAATCTGAAGCCGCGCGCGCTACTTACTGTGCGGGCGAAGGCAGCTGACGGCAGCGAGAAAGAGTTCCGCGCCGTCTCGAGGATCGATACACCGGAGGAGATGAGCTACTACAAGCATGGCGGGATACTGCCCTACGTGCTTCGGCAGCTTGTTGGGAAGGATCGCGGCTAGGCGCTCAGCTTAGGTGACGGGCTTGGCAGCCTCTTTACGCTTCCTCAGTTTGAATTCCGGCATCGACGCGTTGATCTGCTCGGTGAGGTCGGATTCCATCTTCTTGGGATCGAGCGGCTCCAGCATCACGCGCAGCTCCGGATCATCCGCCAGCGGCAAGCTAAGGCGCGAGTAGAGTCCGGCCACGAGGTGCAGCGTCTTCGTAATCTCCTCCTCCATCCGGAGATTAACCTGCAACGTCAGCTCCTCGCGCAACTCGCCGATCCGCGACTCTCGGCTCTGCGTCATCAGCACGAAGATCGAGAGGAAGATCGCCTCCAGCGAGACGATGGTCGTGAGCATGCCGAACGGGTACGGATCGAACTTCAGCAATCCCGAGAACGGCAGGTTCCAGCAGATCCACGCGATGAAGATGATCGCGTGAACGACGAGAAACGGGGTCGAGCTCGCGAATCCGATCATCCGGTCCGCGAGCACTTCCATCACCGAGCGGTTGGCGGAGTGCTGCGCCTTGATCGCCCGGAACGCCGTGTTGATGCCGGCGCTGCGACGTAGGCGACGCTCCTCGGGGGGCATCGGTTTCGGTTGTACGGTCGGGGCTGCGGTCTCGTCTGACTGCATATCTCGACTGGTGGGAGCGCATTAAGCTAACGCAATCGCTCTGCCACTTCCTGTGCTGGTGCAAAAGGTTAACCTTCCTCCTATGGCAACATCGCCTTCGTTCACCGTCGGAATCATCCAGGAATCGGTCACCAACGACGTCAGGACAAACGTCGACCGCGCCGAGGCTCGAATCCGCGAA
>JAYWBE010000047.1:0-2488 GCA_043781715.1 Gemmatimonadaceae bacterium | reverse complement strand
CCGATCTGGCGTCGGGCACGCCGTGCAGGTGCCACGACTCTTCCGCCGCTACGAGCGAGCGCACCGCCGCCACACGCGCATGCTCTCTTTGGATGACGTCCCGGTCGGTTGCCGGGCGTAGCTCTCTCACTCGCTCGGCGCCGAGCGGAGACGTTGCTCTCTCGGAAATGAGGGCGAGAGTGCGCGGAAACTCTATGACGTTCAGCGCGTGCGAATTCATGCGGCTACGCCGATTCTCTGCGTATGGTGGTTATCCTCATCATTGCTGCTCGTACATCTGAATGACAAAACCCGAGCTTGCGAGGGTTGTCGCGAGCTCGGGCTTTGTAATCCTACGAAGCGGCCACCCGTACTGAGCAGAGAACGCAGAACCTCGGCGCAGCTTCACCCCTGCTTGCTCAGCTCCTCTCGAGCGATGGCGTTGATGGCGCTGCCATCTGCCCGACCTTTGAACTGGGGAAGAACTTTGCCCATGACTGCTCCGATCTGCGTCGCGCCGCCCGCGATTGCCGCTTTCACCGCGGCTCGCAGCTCGTCGTCGCTCACCTGAGGGGGGAGGTATTTCTCGAGCGCCGCCCCTTCGGCCGTCTCCTTGTCAGCGAGATCCTTGCGACCGCCCTTCGTGTACATCTCCACCGATTCGCGCCTGCGCTTGATGGACTTGCGCAGGACGTCGATCACTTCCGCATCCGCCGGCTCACGCTTCAGCTCGATCTTCTTGTTCTTGATCTCGGAGAGGACGGTGCTGAGGAGGAGCGTGCCAGGCTTGTCCTGGGATTTGCGGGCCGTATTGAGATCGCCCTGCAACCGGGCGAGGAGCTCCGACATTCCCTAGACGTGACGAGTGCGACGATTCTTACGCATCGCCGTGTTCAGCTTGCGCTTTCTGCGCTCGCTGGGCTTCTCGTAATGACGATGCTTGCGGAGATCGGAGAGGATACCCGCCTTTTCGCACTTCTTCTTGAAGCGCTTGAGCGCGCGCTCAAAGTTCTCGTCGTCATGGATTATGACTTCCGACAAATTCTACTTCCCCCCTTCATGGCGTTTGTGCGCCGGCTTGGGACAGACCTTTAAACTTAGGCGGGGCAAAGGGATGGGTCAAGCAAAACCCTCTCTTTGTTGTTGGATCGAACCTGGCTCAGTCCTCTTGGTTCGTCGCGGTACGTTGGAGGGTGTCCTCTTCGGCTCCAGGCTCTCGCTAGTCGCGCCACCGGCGTTCAACGCGCGGGGCTAACCCTTGCTTCGCACCGCAGGGTCATACCGATCTCTCTGTCGCTCGTGGGTTGTCGCCTACGAGGACCCCCTCCGACTTCCCTTCGAGATCCATCCGAAGCCAGTGTGAACTTGGCGCCTCGCCCGCGGCGGACGGATTTTGCTCGACCCTCTTTCCCCCCTGCGCATAGCGGGCCGAGCCACGCTCGGCAGGCTCGCCACGAAGAGGGGACCAGCTCGCGCAGGACAGGCGGCGCTCGCGCGCCGTGGCGCTTCGCGCCGGTGCGGGTCCGAGGCGCCCGTGCAGTGCCGAGTCCGTGCAGGGAGGCGAGGGTGTCCTCTGAGGGAGCGGCCGCAGCCAGCGCCGCCGCGAGGCGGCGCGGTGCAGCGAGCCGCAAGGCGACACTGCAGGCGAGAGCTCCCGAAGAGGACACCCGCGCCGACCACGTACAGAGATGCAAGTCGAAGCGGACGCCACTAGCCAGGCGGCCACGTCATAGGCCGCCCGCCGAGCAGATGCAGGTGCAGATGATCGACGCTCTGACCACCGTCCTTACCCGTGTTGATCACCGTCCTGTACCCGGCTTTCGCGATCTTCTCCTGCCTCGCGATCGCTGCGGCGAGCGACACCATCTGGCCCAATAGATACGAGTCGGCCATGTCATCGAGCGAAGCGATGTGCTTCTTCGTGACTATGAGAATGTGAACCGGCGCCTGCGGATTGAGATCGCGGAACGCCGCGATTTCCTTGTTGCTCGCGAGCATCTGCGCGGGTACCTCGCCGCGCACGATTCGACAGAAGATGCATGGCTCAGACATTGGATTGCCTCGACGTTGCTTGCGATGCGGCGGCGATTGCCACCGCGGCCACACCCGCGGTCTCAAAACGTAGCGTGCTCGACCCAAGCTTCACAGGGAGAAATGCGGCGCCGATGAAAAGATCGCGCTCGGCCGGCTCCATTCCGCCCTCTGGTCCGAGAGCTATCGTGACCGGAGTGTGCATCGGCACGCCGGCAATCGGCTCGCCGTCCTTCGTGAGCAGAATGCGCGTCCCGAGCGGCGCCGCCGCGAGGGCGCGTTCGACAGTCGCCTCCGGAAACATGTCGGGCAGCCATCCGCTGCCGCTCTGGATCAGCGCCGAGGTCATGCGCGCGCGCACCTTCGCCTGAAACGTCGGGCCCTCACCGCGCGGTGACACGCTCTTAGAGCGCCGCCAGATCACCGGCCTCCAACTCGTCATGCCCAGCTCCGTCGCCTTCTCCGCCAGCCACAGCAT
>JAYWBE010000046.1:0-2490 GCA_043781715.1 Gemmatimonadaceae bacterium | reverse complement strand
ATATGAAGGAAAGAAAGCGGTTCATTCCTTACATCGTGTAGCCGGCGTCGGGAAAGCGGACGCCGATCTGTCAGCAGCAGCAACCGTCTCGCCTGCTTTGGCTAACGTTCCCGCGGCCGGAGGCTTGCAGCCAAACGGCAGATGTTGCACTTAAGTGAACGGCTCTGATCGAGGAGAATACTGATGAGACGCTCGTCGACTGCATTCCTTTTGCTGTCACTTTGCTCGGCGCCGCTCTGCGGCCAGGCCAGTCGTGGCCCGCCGCCAAAACCGACGCCGATTCCCAATGTTCCACGCACTGTTCCTGCGACCGCGTCGGGCACCCAGGCTCGGGCCATTCCCCCGATCAAGCTCGAGGATGAGTGGACGACGGCTCTGGTCAAACGCGACGCGCGCATGTTCGACCGTCTGCTCGCACCGAACTTCGTGTACACCGAAAATGCGTCCGTCATGGATCGCAATGATGTGATCAAGAGCGTGACAGGCTCCGATCGCGTCGAGTGGGCGCGCAACGAGGGAATGAGGGCTCATGATTTCGGGGATGTGCATGTCATCACGGGTGTACTGCATCTCAGAGGGAGGGGAAAGCAGGGTCCGTTCGACCGGCGATATCAATTCACCGACACGTGGCAGCGCCGCAATGATCACTGGCGGATCATAGCGGCGCAGGATTATCTGATTCCGAAGTAGTCCGCAGCATAGAGGAGACGAGATGAAGCGAGTCTTACGGGGGCGCGCCGCGATTCTGCCGCTGATCGTCGTGGCAGCATGCAGCGGTGGGGACACGGGCACGGCCGCCGACAGCACTTCTAGCTCGGGTCCGCAGGCGACGTCGAGCGCCGCAACGGGGACCGCGTCGGTGTCGGGCGCGCGAATCGCCGTCGCGCACGCCGGCCCTCCCGGCGAATGGCAGATGCCTGCCGGCGATTACGCGAGCTCGCGCTACAGCGAGCTTGCTTCGATCACTCCGCAAAATGCGGCGAATCTCCACGTATCCTGGGCGTTCTCAACCGGGGTGCTGCGCGGACACGAAGGGCAGCCGCTCATCGTTGGCAACACGATGTACGTCGTCACGCCGTATCCCAACGTCGCGTACGCGATCGACCTCGCGCAGACCGGACAGCCACTCAAGTGGAAGTTCCGTCCCGAGAACTCCCAACAGGCGATCGGCAGAGCGTGCTGCGACGTGGTAAATCGCGGCGCCGCGTACGCCGACGGAAAAATCTTCTACAATCTGCTGGACGGGCACACCGTCGCCGTTGATGCGGCGACCGGCAATCAGCTATGGCGCACGAAGATGGGTGATCTCTCCCGTGGCGAGACGATCACGATGGCGCCGATAGTGGTGAAAGGCAAAGTCATCGTCGGCTCGAGCGGTGGCGAGATGGGTGTGCGGGGATGGATCGCCGCGCTCGATGCAGCTACTGGGAAAGAAGTCTGGCGCGCCTACAACATCGGGCCCGACAAGGACGTGAAGGTCGGCCCCAAATTCAAGACGTTTTACGCCCACGATCGGGAAAAGGACTTGGGTGCTACATCGTGGCCGGGCGACGCGTGGAAAACCGGCGGTGGCGCGGTGTGGGGATGGCTCTCATATGATCCCGTGCTCAATCTCATCTATCACGGCACCAGCAATCCTGGGCCGTGGAACGAGAACCAGCGCACCGGTGACAACAAGTGGACTGCTTCGATTCTGGCGCGCGATGCAGACACCGGCGAGATGGTGTGGGCTCTTCAGGTGACGCCGCACGACATGTGGGACTACGACGCCGTCAACGAGAACATCCTCGTCGACCTGCCGATCAAGAGGCAGACGCGCAAGGTGCTCGTGCACTTCGATCGCAACGGCTTCGCATACACTATCGACCGTGCGACTGGCGAAATCCTCCTGGCGGAACCGTTCGTGCCGATGAACTGGTCTACTGGAATCGACATGGCGACCGGCCGGCCCAAGGTCGTGGAAACGAAGAAGACAGCGCAGGACAAGAACGTGAAGGACATCTGTCCCAGCCTCGAAGGCGGTAAGAATCAGCAGCCCGCTGCGTTCTCTCCGCAGACGGGCCTCTTCTACGTTCCGACAAACAATCTCTGCATGGATTTTCAGGCGCGTGCGGTCACGTATATCGCCGGCACGCCATTCATCGGAGGCAACGCGCCCGAGAAGGGCGGGCCGGGGGGTTATCGCGGCGAATTCATCGCCTGGGACGCCACGACCGGCAAAAAGATCTGGGGAATCAAGGAGCAGTATCCCGTGTGGGGCGGCGCGCTCGCGACCGCGGGCGGCGTCGTGTTTTACGGAACGCTCGACGGCTGGTTCAAGGCGGTGGACGCCCGGAACGGCAAGGTACTCTGGCAGTTCAAGGTTGGCTCAGGCGTCGTTGGGAATCCGGTGACTTACACTGGCCCCGACGGGAAACAGTATGTCGCGATTTATGCAGGAATAGGTGGTGACATGGGACTTCTCATCGCCGGAGACGTCGCGGCCAATCT
>JAYWBE010000045.1:0-2492 GCA_043781715.1 Gemmatimonadaceae bacterium | reverse complement strand
CGGGCGTCCGCTACTGGGGAATGATTGCCGATCGGTACAAGATTCCGTTGACGGTTGTGAGTGATGTCGTTGACCCGACTTTTCGCTTCATGACCGTTGATTGGGACGGAAAGATCAGGATGGATTGCTCATCGCCCTACGCGATGCAGCGGCTGATCGGGCTCAAGGATCGGTTCGACGTCGCGTGGGCGTGCGACACCGATCACGACCGCCACGGCATCGTCGCCAAGAGCGTCGGCCTTCTCAATCCCAATCACTACCTCGCGGTGGCGATCTCGTACCTCTTCACGCACCGCCCCAGCTGGCCGGCGACCGCCGAGGTTGGGAAGACGGTCGTGAGCAGCAGCATGATCGACCGAGTGACCGCTCGCCTCGGGCGCACGCTCAAGGAGACGCCCGTGGGGTTCAAGTGGTTCGTCGATGGATTGGTGGACGGCTCACTCGGATTCGGGGGCGAGGAGAGCGCCGGCGCTTCGTTCCTGCGCCGAGATGGGAGCACCTGGACGACCGACAAGGATGGGATCATCATGGGGCTGGTCGCGGCGGAGATGACGGCGGTCACGGGGAAGGATCCGGGCGAGCTGTACCGGGATCTCACGCGCGAATTTGGGGATCCTGTTTACGAGCGGATCGATGCGCCCGCAACCGTGGAGCAGAAGAAGATTCTTTCGCGGCTAGCTCCGGGTGACGTCAAGGAGTCGGAGCTCGCGGGCGAGAAGATCGTGAGTATGCTGACGACGGCGCCCGGGACCGCGAATGCCATTGGTGGCCTCAAGGTTGTCGCCGAGAGCGGGTGGTTCGCGGCTCGGCCCTCCGGGACTGAGGATATTTACAAGCTCTACGCGGAGAGCTTTCGCGGCGCCGACCATCTTAAACGGATTCAGGCGGAGGCGCAGGAAATCATCGGGCGAACCTTCAAGGGAGCCGGCGCTTGATCGCTTGCTCGATCACCTTCCGGGCAGTCTGCGGATCTTCGACCTCCACGATCAGCCGCTTGTAAGTCTCGTGCTCCAGCTCTAGCACGATGGTTTGCTCGGGATCGTGAACGTCGAAAAAGACAATATCGCCGTGCTGATAGAAAGTGCCGACCGTGAGGACGCCCGGAATATTTGAGCCCAGGAGCCTCAGGCCGTGCCACCATCCGCGGGCCGCCTCAGGATCGATCTGAACAGCACGAACGTGCGCGAGGGGAATATCGAGTCGACTTCGCAGCGACCAAAGCTTGTCGAGGCCCTCTACGTCAAGATGAACGCGATCCCCTTCGATTGAGATCCGCACCATGGTCGTTCCTTTTTCCGTTGGGGGGAACTACCTCTCAATCCTTGGCGACCGCCCGTGCAACGACAACGGTGATGTTATCAGACCCGCCGCCATCCAAAGCATCCTGAACAAGCTCCTCCGCAACCTGCTGTGCTGACTGCATTGCACCCAGCCTCTCGGCAATGCGCGAATCAGGGACATGCCGAGTGAGCCCGTCGCTGCAAAGGAGATGGACCGTCCCCCAGGCACTCGGGAGACGGGTGACCACGGGCGCCGTCTGGTGCCCCCCGATGGAGCTGGAGAGAACGTGCGTCAAGGGTGATTTGAGCATGAGATCTCTGGGCATGATTCCCTGGTCGGCCAGCTCCTGCGCGACCGTCTGGTCCCGCGAAATCTGGTGCAGGACGCCGTCGCGGTACTGGTAGTAGCGGGAGTCCCCGACCTGAAGGATGTAGTACCACGGCCACACGGCGATGAAGAGTGTGAGCGTGGTTGCCATTCCAGCCGCGGTCTCGTCGGATGCGGCGCGCTCCTGAATCGCGTCGTGGCACCTCTTCGCGCCTTCCTCCAGCGCCTGGACAAGATCGACCCCTTCCTCGTCAAACCGATAGTAACAGCGAGCGCCCTCGGCGATGTATTTCGTCACCACTTCGAGCGCCATCCGGCTCGCCTGTTCGCCCTTCAGCCCTCCGCCCACGCCATCGGCAACCATCATGAACGAAGCGACGCGCTCCTCCTCGAGCGGGATCTGTTCGAGCGAGAGGCTCGACTGTCGAATTGTGATGCGCTTGCGGAGGGAGCCGAGGAGGAAATGATCCTGATTCTCGGCCCGAACCTTTCCGCGATGTGTAACTCCGTACGCGTCGATCTCATCGTCGCGCGGCTTTCGCACCGTCATCTCGGGCGGAGCGACCTCCTGTGTCTGACTCATCCCGCCTCCCGCGTCTGACTCATCCTTTCTCCCGCGTACTACGTGGAGATGCTGCGCCTGTTTGTCCGGCGCAAGACCGCCAGTATGAAAGCGCCCAGCCAAAAAGCCGAAAAGCCTAGAGTCCCCTGCCTCGGTTTTGTGGATGCGTCCACGCGCTGCTATCCCTCCCAAGCCCCTGCACGCCCACAGCCCTCTGCCTCAGCATTCTCGACACGAACGGGACGAGAATGCTCGTCCCGTTCGATCCCGCGCAGGAATCCCTACGCCGAGAAAATCAAAAGCCGTATCTCACCCCTACCTG
>JAYWBE010000044.1:0-7708 GCA_043781715.1 Gemmatimonadaceae bacterium | reverse complement strand
TGCTCAGACTAAGAGACATCATGACGCGGGACGTGGTCAGCGCCGCGCCCGACATGACGATTCGCGATGCAATGGAGCTGTTGTCAGAACGGCATGTGAGCGGCGCACCGGTTGTCGATGGGGGAAAAGTTGTCGGAATCTTCTCGGCAACCGACCTCCTTGCCCTTCTCGCAGACCTCAACGATACGACGCCGTCTCTCACCTTCAGGCGACGGAGAGGACGCACGACTCCCCTCGAGGATGTCACCGTCGATGAAGTGATGACTCGGAAAATCCAGTCACTCCCACCTGATTGTCCGGTCGAGGAAGCGGCCGTCCTTATGGGAGAAAAGCAGATCCATCGAGTTCTGGTGATGCAGGGAGATGTCCTATTCGGAATCGTAACCACGTCCGACGTAGCCAAAGCTGTCGCTGAGCACAAGATCATAAGCCGGACGTTCGTCTTCGGGTAACGGAGAGTCTGGAGACTCGGGAGGAACGCAATGCCGTGGTCGGACGCTCGATCCGTAGATCGACCCCGACTGCGCGTGCAGGGTGACGACGACGTTCCACGGCGCATTCATTGACGGCCGCACGATCGAGGGGACTTACAACGCCATCAGTGCCGAGTCGGCGCACGTTCCTACTGGCGGACGATGGAAAGTGACGAGGGCGAAACGCCTGTAACGCGTCACTACTAGTACGTGCAGACTCCCGCTCGTGCTCCACCTCCACCCAGCACCGCGGTGACGCCCAGCAGAAAGCCAAGATCGTACTGCCACCCGGTGTTTTTCACCTCATACATCCGGACACCGGGCTGGAACAGGCCTACGATGAAAGTGATCGGGGCGATGATCCCGTGCCAGAAACCAGCCCAAAAACCGGCGAGCTGAGCATCGGCAATCTCATATCTGGAATTGGGTCCCGCCACGGCAAGTTTATTTATCATTGTTCCTCTCCGTCTAACTCGCGACGGAATAATGCGGCACTCCCGCATGTGTACCGACCAGATACTCGTTGAACCATTGCTGTGCCAGATCGGCAACTTTCTCGAGCGCTCCGCTCTCCTCGAATAGATGCCCTGCGCGCGGAACGATATCGAGCCGGGCGATGCATCGCAGCCTGCGAAGCGCATCGTGATTGAGATCAATCACGACGGTGTCGAAGCCTCCCACTATGAATAAGGTCGGCGCGCGCAGATCCTCGAGGGCACTCCCGGCCAGGTCAGGCCTTCCGCCGCGCGAAACGACTGCGCCCACCAGCTGGGGAAGCGCGGCTGCCGCAACGATGGCGGCCGCGGCTCCGGTGCTCGCGCCAAAGTAGCCAACCGGCAACCCGTCGAGGTCGCGCTGGGCGACTGCCCAATTGGTGGCTGTTGCAAGACGCACCGAGAGCATCTCGATATCGAATCGGAAATGCCCGGTGCGGGCCTCTGCCTTTTCCTCGTCGGCCGTGAGAAGATCCAGAAGAAGCGTCGCAAAGCCGGCATTCTGGAGCTTCCGTGCTACGGCTCGATTTCTCCGACTGAACCGGCTGCTGCCACTGCCATGGGCGAAGAGCACGACGCCTTTGGCATTTGCGGGGACAGCAATATCCGCTTCTAGGGTTATCCCCTCAAATGGTATGCGAGCGGGGCGCTCTTCCACCCCTCTTTCCTCTCCGTTCCTCATCTGATCCTCCTCTCGACACCCGTCAAAGCGTCGAGGGATAAGTTTCGGGGAGCTCGCCGCGCTCCCACAGGCCTGTCCGCTCCAGTGGCTCGACGGCACGAGTCACGTCATAGTGAAGTATGGCGTCGAACTGGTGCGGCAATCGTGCGCGAAAGTAGTGGCTCATTCGCTCCGTCTCCGGACGATAGATGACGCCTATCGCCCGCTCCAGCCGCGGCTGCCTCAAGCCGAGAATGGCTTCATTGGTTCCCCGGAGACCGAGGAAGAAGTTTCGGAGGCCGAGCTCGTGGAACAGCGCTTCATAACTCCCTTCGAGAGCCGGACGCACGATCTTCCGCTCAGCCGGCTGGTCCCAATCCGATGCCGCGGTCACGGTGCCCGAGTAGGTGCTGAACCCGATGAGAAAGGCAGCCTCACCCCATCTCTCTCTCACCAACTGGCCGACATTCAGCTCGCCTCTGCTCCCCATCTCGGTTGCGCGCGCATCACCGAGGTGTGAATTGTGTGCCCACACCACAATCTTCGGTTGCCGACGGTCGAACTCCAGAAACGCGATTAGCGCATCCAGCGTCGCGGCCATGTGCCGGTCGCGCATATTCCATGATGCGGCCCGGTTTCCGAACATCGCTCGATAATAGCGCTCGGCATTCAGAACGATTCTCGCGTTCTGCTCGGCAAAGAAGAGATCGTCGGCCGCTATTCTCCCATCGCGAGTCGCGTAGTCGGCGGCCGACTTTTGCAGCTCCACGAGCTGAGCGACCACTTCACTCTCGCACGAGGGAGCGAGGCCAACCGTCGCCGCGTACCCGTAGTCCTGTGGACTCTCGCCGAACTGGTCGAAGCAGGCGTAGCGCCGCTCGGCTCTGAGAGCCGCTTCGGGATCGACTTTCCGCAGATACGACAACACCGCGTCCATCGAGGCGTGCAGGCTGTAGAGGTCCAGCCCGTAAAAGCCGACTCTTCGCGCGATCGGCATCGCGTCATTGTGGTCGCGAAGCCAGCCGATGAACTCGAGCACGTCCGCGTTTCTCCACATCCATTGCGGAAAGCGCTTGAAGCCACCGAGCGCCTGCGAGGCATCCGTATCGCTGCCCCTGCCCTGCACATAACGATTCACGCGATAGGCGTCGGGCCAGTCTGCTTCCACCGCAATGGCCGAGAAGCCTTTCTCGTGAATGAGCCGCTTGGTGATCTCGGCGCGTATCCGGTAGAACTCGTGCGTTCCATGGGAGGCTTCGCCTATGAGAACGAAGCGGGCGTCGCCGACGAGCGCGAGCAGGGGATCGAAATCCTCTCGGTCGCCCGTCATTGGATGCGCTTCCTTCCGCAAGTCGTGGTAAAGCGCTCGATCAATAGACAGCGTCATGTTGCCCTCCTCAGTACTGGTAAGCGTAGTGTGGAACGGGAGGCGTGGCGTCGCGCTCGGCGGCCTCCAGAAGTGACTGAACTTCCGCGTCGCTAGTTGGCGAAAAATCGGCGTACCACAGTCCAACTCCGTAGAACGGCTCGGGTGCCTGCACGTACTCACAGCCATCCGCGACCGTGCGGAGAGACCGGCACGTTTCGGGAGCAACGACAGGAGCAGCGGCGATAATGGCTGCCGGGTCCTGTCTACGCAGGGCTGTTATTGCGGCCTGCATCGTGGCCCCCGTGGCGAGACCATCATCGACGACAATCACGGTGCGGCCCTTTACACTCACCGGGGGACGGTCGCCCCGATACATCTTCTCCCTCCGTTCCAGCTCCTGCTGTTCCAACATCGTTACCCGCTCGATCGCGCTCGAAGTAATCCCGAGACGCTGTATCGCCTCCGGGTTCAGCACGCGGATACCCCCGGTAGCGATGGCGCCGATAGCAAACTCCTCGTGCCCGGGTGCGCCCAGTTTGCGCACGACGAACACGTCGAGTGGCACATGGAGGGCGCGCGCAACTTCGTACGCGACCGGAACTCCCCCGCGCGCGAGCCCGAGAACGAGGACATCCCTTTTCCCGGCAAAGTGGCCGAGCTTCTCCGCCAATTGGATTCCCGCCTCGCGGCGGTTGAGAAAACGTTTCATAAGACCCCCCTCCATAACTCGCGAGACCTGGCGCGCACGCAGCTATCGACGATTCCTGCCAACAGCTGCGTGCGCGCCTGAACGCCCATCAATAGCTGACGGTGATCATGTCATCCACGTTCGTAACGCCGAGACCTTGCCACGCGGCACGTTCCGCGTCTTGCCGCTCGGCGAACGAGCTGACGGTTCCCCGCAAGGTTACCCGGCCGTCTTTCGCTTCGATCGTGATCTTGTCGGCGTCACGCTCTGCATGCCGGCGCAGCGAGTCCTTGATCTTCTGACCCACTTCGTACGCAGAAGCCTTTTTGGGCTTCACCGTGATGAGGTTGGTAACGCCTTTGACTCCGGTCAGATTGCGCACCGCTCCTTCGGCTGCCCATTTCTGGTACTGCCACTCAAGGTCGCCCTCCAGACTGATCCAGCCGTCGTCGACAGTGGCTTTGATGCGGTCGTCAGGGACCTGGATGTCCCACCGCAGTGCGTTGACCACCGTGTGAGCGATGTCGGTATCCGAGCGCTGATACGACCCCGGCAGCTTCACCTTGATCTCGTCGGCGACTGCCTTGACTCCGCTGACGCGCTCAGCGGTGCGCTCCGCGGAAAATTTCTCGGCGAAGCTGTCGACAAACCCGGTCAATGTGACGACGCCGCCCTTGGCCGCGATCCCGATTTCCGCCTCGCGAATGCTGGGCTCGAACTTGAGCTCGTCGAGCACATCGCGCTGCAGTTGTAGGTCCGTTTTCATGGTGTTTCCCTCCGGTTGAGTGGTCCTGCTGCATGTGAAGGCAACCTCGCACTCTCGGGCAGAATAGTCTGTCGGCAGGCACTGGAAGATCGATGGGGGAAACCAGTACGTACATGTGCGAGCAACGCCTACCAGAGCGAGCGTAAACCCCGACTGCGCGTGTCGCGGGCATGCGCAGATTTCGTTGCATGACCCCCTGCCGCGACGGGCAGGTGAAATCTTTGCGGCGGTCACGGAAATGTTTTCGGGATGCCCGCAACATTCGATGACACGGGTCTTACCCTCTTACGAGCCAGGACCAAGCAGGCGCCCAGCTATTAGCCGCGGCCGCGCAGTTGGCACCCGATCTGATCGCGATCGCAAGTCAGCGTCACCATCTCATCACCCGCCTGATTCTCGGCAGCGTGACCCGAAAGCTTGTGCGGGAAGGCAGTTGGCCGATGTTGGTGACTCCCTCCTACCGTAGCCGCCGATGCCGGATCATGCGCTCAATCCTGTAAGGGTTTCCCCCAAACAAAGAGGGGGATTTCGCGCTGAAAATTCAGTTACATCCGCACGAAAGTTGAGGTGAAGTCCGACTGTTAGGGTCGCCCGCTATTCGTATGCTGAGTGCGTAACCGAAGCATCCGCATTTCACGAACTGAGGATACGAAGATGAGTAAGACCTTATTGACTGTTTCAGCGCTCTTGGCAGTTGCCGCTACGGCGGGAGCACAAAGCGCGAGCGCCATCCGACTCCGGCTCGATCCGGCCAGCGAGGTCACCATCGACGGGACCTCCTCGCTTCACGCCTTTCACTGCAAGACCAACAAGATCAACGCCTATGTGGATGTAGATCCCGGCTACACGAAGGATCTCACCAAGGTTGCGCGCCCGATCGTGAGCGTGAAGGTCAACATCGTCGTGCGGACGCTCACGTGCGGCAATGGCCAGATGGATAAGAACATGTACGGCACCCTCGATGCCGACAAGAATCCGCTCATCAAGTACACGATGTTGGGATACGACATTCTCGATGGCAGCGCGTCACCTGCCGCATTCGTTGCGAAGACGACCGGCACCCTCACGATTTCCGGCAAGGAAAAAGTCGTCAGCATGAAGATCAACGCCGAGCGACTGAGCGATGGCAAGGCCACCGCGCAGGCAGAGCAGGCGATTCTCATGTCGGACTACGGCATCAAGGCGCCGAGCTTCATGTTCGGCAGGTTCAAGGTCGGAAATGAGGTCATGGTGAAGTTCAATCTGAAAGTCGGACCCGAGCTTCTGGCGCAGCTCGCCGCAGTCAATGGCGGCACACAGTAGGAACGCTCACAGCAACTGATTAGCAGGCACAACGCATTCAATAAAAAGGAGACCACTCATGAAGACCAGCTTTATCGTCCTGACTGCCGCGCTCGCGATGGTTGCTTTCGCGCCGGTTTCGAGCGCTCAGGGGACCAACAAGATGACCATCGCTACAGGCGTGCGGGCGCCGGCCAGCACCGATACCATGTCCGTAGTTGTCGCCGTGCCCGAGTCGACGACGATCGACACAGTTAAGAAGATCGCAGGCACCAAAACGAAGGGGAGCTTCCTATCGACTGCGCCCGGGATCGAGATGCAGAACTACCGTCCGGAGGACAAGCGCGGCATCAATGTCTTTGAAGCGCCGAAGGACGAGTCGGTTGGTTACGACGGATTCAAGCTTCAGTGGGGCGCGGCCTTCACGCAGCAGTTCCAGGGACTGGACCACAGCAACACGGCTGCTCCCCGTCTCGTTACTGCCGGGACTCCCCCTGTCACTACTAATGCGAATCAGCTGATCCGGATCGGACATGGCCCGAACAACGCGACTGCCAATCTCTACCTGAACGGTCAGCTCGCACGTGGCATCCGTGTCGCGATGACTACCTACTCCTCGGCTCGCCATCACAATGAGACGTGGGTGAAGGACGGCTATCTGCTCGTCGATGCTTCGCCGATCGACTGGTCGCCACTCAACAACCTCATGAAGTACGTGACGATCCGTGCCGGACACTTCGAGATCAATTACGGAGATGCTCACTTCCGTCGCACTGACAACGGCAACTCCATCCGCAACCCGCTCGTCGGCAACTATATAATGGATGCCTTCACGACCGAGGTCGGTGGTGAGGTATACCTCCGCGCCAACGGTTTCATGGCAATGGGCGGCGTAACCGGCGGGGAGACCCGCGGCATGATCGCCAATCCGGACAAGCGTTCGCCGAGCTACCTGACCAAGATCGGATATGACAAGCAGTTCAGCGATGACTTCCGATTCCGCCTGACCGGCTCGAGCTACGCAACTTCGAGCTCGGTGAACAACACGCTGTTCAGCGGCGACAGAGCTGGATCGCGGTACTACGACGTGCTCGAGAACACCACCTCGAGCGAGACCGCACAAGCCTGGTCCGGCGCCATGCAGCCAGGTCTCAGGAACAGCATTCACTCACTTGTGGTGAACCCGTTCGTCCAATTCCACGGACTCGAGTTCTTCGGCAACTTCGAGAGAGCAAAGGGTCGTGCGGCTGCTGAAACAGCCAACCGCACCTGGAAGCAGAACGTTGGAGAAGTGGTATATCGCTTCCTTCCCGACCAGCGCCTCTATATCGCCGCGCGCTACAACACGGTGAAGGGGCAGCTTGCCGTCGGCACGCCTGATGTGACGGTCAAGCGCTCACAAGTCGGCGGTGGTTGGTTCCTCACCCCGAACGTGCTGACCAAGATCGAATACGTGAATCAGAAGTACCTCGATTTTCCGACGACCGACATTCGGAACGGTGGGAAGTTCAAGGGATTCATGGTCGAAGGCGTCGTGGCCTTCTGACCGGACTGCGTGGCGCCGCGGCTGAGGAACAGTGCGGCGTCACGCAGTTGCACCACCCCCGGGAAATGGGTTCTTCGCTGGAGAGACTTACCATGTTGACCGACACCGCAGTTCTGAATCCTCCTCCAACCGCTGTCGAAGCACCTCTCTTCAGCGTTCTCGGCAGGAAGGCGTGTGAAGCGATTCTCGCCCGCAACAGCGTGGGACGGATCGCTTTTTCGCTGCACGACAGCGTGAGGATCGTACCGATCCACTACGCGTACTCGAGCGGCTGGATCTACGGACGAACCGCACCGGCGGGAAAGCTTCAGGAGATACTGCGGAACCGCCGCGTTGCGTTCGAAGTCGACGAGCACACCCAGCTCTTTGAATGGCGGAGCGTGGTCGCGAGCGGCCCGCTGTACCTCATCGAGCCAGGCACCACGCCATC
>JAYWBE010000043.1:0-2498 GCA_043781715.1 Gemmatimonadaceae bacterium | reverse complement strand
GCCAGTAGCGTGACCGGGGTTCCGAAGGAGGCAATCCCCGATTTCGAGAGTTGGGGGATTCGCGCCTTCACGACGACCCGCGACGCCGGATCGTTCGGTCTCTCCGGCACCGATCCAGTCAACGAAGTCATGGGCCGGTGGACCGCGGTGCAGCACGAGCTGGCCGAAACCGCGCGCCGGCTCGCATCGATCCGGCAAGTTCACGGCACTCGCGTCCTCGTGCACACCGGCGGCTGGGAAGGCTGGCTTCGGGGCGAGGAAGCGGACGGTCACATAGCATCCGAGAAGGGCATCGCGCTTGCCGTGGGCGTGGCTGACTGCGTCCCCGTGTTCATCGCCCACCCCTCCGGTATCGTCGCGCTGCTGCATTCCGGGTGGAGGGGAACTGCCGCCCACATCACCACCGAAGCCCTCGCCGCACTCGCCAGATACGGGCTGCCACCAGACGAGCTGGCGATCCACCTGGGCCCGGCAATTTGCGGCCGCTGCTACGAGGTGAGCGCCGAGGTACGCGAGCAGCTAACGGGACAGCCCGCCACTCGGCCGGGACACGTCGATCTGAGATCGCTGATCGCCGAGCACGCCACTGAGACGGGAGTGCAGAAGATCACAGTCAGCTCGTCGTGCACGCGCTGCGACAACGATCGCTTCTTTTCGCACCGCGCGGGCGATAAGGGACGCCAGATAGCAGTGATCGTAGCACAGGCTTAGCGGGGGTGCTCGGCTTGACTCGCTTCAGCCACCTTTCTACATTGTATAGGGCGTTCAACTCGGCGGCCAACCGGAATGTGGGGATACCCCCACATTTTTTTGTCTCTGGAAGAAACCTCGAACCTGGATGAACGAAACGCTGGAATCTCTTGTGGCATCGGAAATTAAGCCACTTGGACTAGAGCTTTCCGAGTTTAAGATCGGGGGCAGCAAGGGGCGTCCCGTCCTCGACGTTCGCGTCGAGCGCGAGGATGGAGCGAAGGTGACGGTGGACGATTGCGCGTCGGCGTCGCGCGTGATCGAGGCAAGGCTGGACGCGGAAGATTTTGGCGGGAAGAGATATGTGCTGGAAGTCTCGTCGCCGGGGCTCGAAAGGCCGCTCCGGAGCGCGAAGGATTGGAAGAGGTTCGTCGGCAGGAGCGCGGTAGTCACCACGAACGTGGTGGGCGATCCGGCCGGTCGGCGGACGGACGAAGTCGAGATCGCCGGTGTCGAAGGGGATGCCGGGCAGGAAGTTGTGATAGTGCATAGCGAGCGCGGCGATGAGCGGCGCTTTCCGCTCGCCGCGGTCGAGAAGGCGCGGTTGGCGTTCCACTGGAAACGGTAGGGGTTCAGGACATGGTGGCTTCAGTAGAAATTCTGACGGCGATCCGCGAGTTGACCAACTCGAAGCAGATCGATCGCGCCGAATTGCACGGGCTTCTCCAGGACGGCATCAACGCCGCCCTCGCCAAGAAGCACGGGCCTACGGTGCAGGCTGAAGTCGACATCGACGAGAGCAAGGGCGCGATCCGCATCGTTCTCCTCAAGACCGTGGTCGAAGAGGTTACCGACCCCGCGAGCCAGATATCACTTGAAGATGCCCGGTTCGAGGACGCCGAGTTCCAGGTCGGCGACCAGATGGAGATTCCGGTCGATTTTGCCGAGTTCGGACGCACGGCGGTTCAGGCGGCGAAGCAGCGGATCATCCAGCGCGTCAGGGAAGGCGAGCGATCGAAGATCCGCGACGAGTTCTCCAGCAGAGTGGGAGATCTCCTCTCCGGAGAAGTTCAGCAGATCGAGCGCGGCAAACTCGTCATCATGCTCAACAAGTTCCGCGAGGCGGAAGCAATCATTCCTTACCGCGAGCAGAACCACCGCGAGCATTTCCACCAGGGCGATCCGATCCGCGCCGTATTGAAGCGCGTCGAGGAGACTCCGAAGGGGCCGCGTCTCGTTCTCAGCAGAGCGGATGCTCTCTTCGTGAAAGCTTTGTTCAAGCTCGAGGTCCCGGAGATCCAGCAGAACCTGGTCGAGATCCGCGCCAGCGCGCGCGAGGTCGGAAGCCGGACCAAGATCGCAGTGTTCTCACGTGACGATTCGGTCGATCCGGTGGGCGCCTGCGTCGGCCTCAAGGGCTCGCGCGTTCAGGCCGTGGTCAACGAGCTCGGCGGCGAGCGAATCGATATCGTCCCATGGTCGGCCGATCCCGAGCGCTTCGCCAAGCTGGCGCTCGCGCCGGCCCGTGTCGCGCGCGTGTTCAGCGATCCGGCAACAAAGACGATTCAGGCGATCGTGGACGAGGATCAGCTGTCTCTCGCGATCGGACGCAACGGTCAGAACGTGCGCCTCGCGTCGGAGCTCACCGAATGGAAGATCGAGCTCTACTCGAGCCGTGAATGGATGGAGCGTGGCACCGATCAACCGATTTTTGCTCCGCTTCCGACAGACGAGCCCGTGTCGGGCGTGAATCCGCGCCTCGTCGACATCGAGGGAATGCAGCCGGCAACGGTCGCCGTTCTCGAAGA
>JAYWBE010000042.1:0-21657 GCA_043781715.1 Gemmatimonadaceae bacterium | reverse complement strand
AATTTCTTCCGGATTCCCAGGGCGGCCGAGCTATCAGACCTTGTGGTAGATGATCCGCGCTGCCTCTCTCCGATCCTCGGCCTGATAGATCTCGAAGTCCGAGAAAAAGGCGGGAGTCTCCCTATGGAGAAGCTTGAGCATGACGAGGGCGCAGCGGCGGATCTCGAGCTCGGCTCCCTCGCTCGATCGAAGCTCCAGCATCGTTCTCCAGGCTCTCGCGTTGGCGGTCACCACGATTTTCGTCTCGGTGGAGTTGGGAAGAACTCCTCGCGCTGCCTCTCTCGACATTTTCCGGCGATGGACCTTATCGGCGACCCAGCCATAGCGCTCCATCAGGTGCTCCACGAGTCGAACGTAGCTTTGTTGCGCCTGGTCGATCTGGGTCCGCCACTCTTTTTCGAGCGCCTCGTCTCCGACGATCGCCGGCGGGACGACGAAGTTGGCCTCAGACTCGTCGACGTACCGCTGACTGAGCTGGCTGTAGGCGAAGCCGGCGCGGTGGCGGACCAGCTCGTGGGTCAGAGAGCGACTCACGCCCTCCAGCAGGAGAGAGTAGTTCGCGTGCTCGAGAACGCTTCCGTGTCCCTGCTTCTTGATATTCTCGAGGTACTCGCGCGTTGCGCGGTTGGCTGGGTTCTTCTGGCTCATGTAGCAGAGACGGCCGGCAAACTCCGCGAGCCGCTCGCCATCGGTGCTCTCTCCAAGCCAGCGGACATTCAGGTGATCGGGCTCGAGAAAGACCGGACGCGCGAGGAGGGTGACGACGGGCTCTGTATAGTACAAAGGGCTCTTGGTAGGCGTGAATGAACAACTGCAACTGAAGACTACCGGCCAGGGGCCACCAGCGTTCAAGCTCTCGGCTGTGGGCTTCAGCGGGTCACTAGTCGCTGCTCTTAGGCGGCAGAAAGCTAAGACGATCCGCCGATCAGCGACAGCCGGAAACGATCGTACGCTCGCGCCTTCACCAAGTCGTCGAGCGCTTTTCTCGCCAGCTGGGGCAGTGGAGGAAGCAGCGGGTCGTACTTGATGTCGGTGATCGCTTTCTGCTCAGGAAGCGGAACCTTCACTCCCGGGTTGAAGATGTTCGTCGGGTCGAAGGCCTTCTTGACCAGGGCAAAGGCGCGGATCGCGTCCTTGTGCCAGACGCGGTCGAGCAGCGGCGTCCTGATTCTTCCGTCACCGTGCTCTGCGGTGAGTGTGCCTCCGAGGCGCGAGGTGAGCTTGACCACATCCTCGAGGAGGCCCGCGACCTTGGCGCGCCAGTCCGGCTGCCTGACGTCGATCAGCGGGTTCACGTGCACGTGAGCATCGCCGGCATGACCGAATATCACTCCACTTACCTCGCGCTCGGCCAGTGCCTTCCTCACTCCCTGGACGTAATCCGGGAGGTTCGGCAGCGGCACCGCGCTATCTTCGATGAATTGCATTGACGTCGAATGCTCGAGGGCGGAGAGGATCGGGCTCGCCGCGTGCCGCAGCTCCCAGAGATCGTGCTCCGCCTCCGATGTCAGCGCGACATCAACGTCCCTCGCCCCGGAATCACTGAACGCCTTTGCGAGCCGCTGTGCTCCCGCTGCGGCCGCGTCCGCGTTTTCGGCCTCGACTTCCGCCAGCAGAATCGCCGCCGTTCCCTCCATTCGCTGGCGGAACTTCTCGTCGGCGCTCCTGCCGGTAGCGGCATATGCGAGAAAGGTTCTGTCGAGCAGCTCGCAAGCGCTGGCGCCTGCCTCGACGGCTTTCGTCGCCGCCGCTGTTGCTTCCTCGAGCGATGGAAAGGATCCGAGTAAGCTGCTGGTTGCCGCTGGGAGCAGAGAGAGTGTGAGCTGAATCCCGATCATGATCGCGAGCGTCCCTTCGCTCCCGACGAGAAGGTCCACCAGGTCCGCTTTCGTGGAGTAGTCGTGAATCGCGTATCCCGAGGACTCCTTGCGAACTCCGACATGGCGTATCGGCCGCCGCTTGTCGCTCGCGACGATCTCCCCGTGGACATCTCGCAGAAACCGGCCGATGGCTTCGATTCTCTTCGGCGCCGGCTCGCCCCGCGTGATGATGGCGCGATCCCCATCGCTGAACACACAGTCGATCGCATTCACCCAGGCGCGGGTCGCACCGTAGCGAAGCGAGTGCGGACCCGAGGCGTTGGTCGCCACCATTCCGCCCAGCGTGCAGAAATCCCCGCTCGATGGATCTACGGGAAAGCGCAAACCCTTTCTCCGCGCGGCCACATCGAGCGTCGACCATAGAACTCCGGCTTCCGCCCAAACCGTCCGGTCCCTCTCATCGATTCTGGCAAGATGATTGATGCGCGAGAGATCGACGACGACTCCTGTTCCAATGGCGCCGCCTGACATGCTGCTTCCCGATCCACGCGGGATCAGGCTCGTCCCCGTCTCCGCCGCCCACTTCACGAGGACGACCACATCCTCCGCATCAACGGGAACCGCAACAGCAGCCGGTATTGCGCGCCCAATCCCCGCCGCCTCTGAATAGACGGCGCACGCAAGCTCATCCTCGCGGAAATATCCGCGGAATCCCGGAAGGCTCACGAGTCAGGACTGCAGCTCACAATCCGAGACTGCTCACGCGCGGGGGAGTGGACGAGTAATCGTAGAACCCCTTCCCCGATTTTCTGCCGAGCATCCCCGCTAGCACCATTCGCTTGAGCAATGGCGGGGGAGCGTACCGGCTCTCCCGATATTCCGTGAACATGATCTCCGCGATCTTGTAAACGGTATCGAGGCCCACGAAATCGAGGAGGATGAACGGTCCCATCGGGTGTCCGGCACCCAGCTGCATCCCCTTGTCGATGTCCTCGACCGAGGCGACGTTCGATTCCAGCGCCTTGATCGCGTCGATCATGTATGGAATCAGCAGCAGGTTCACGACGAATCCGGAGCTGTCCTTCGCCCGTATTGGCTCCTTCCCCAAGGCCCGCACGAAATCCAGAGCGCGCTGTTCCGTCTCCTCGCTGGTCGTGATCGTGCGAACGACTTCCACCAGCTTCATCAGCGGCACCGGGTTGAAGAAGTGGATGCCTAGCAGCCGATCGGGGCGTCCGCTCGCGGTCGCCATTGCGATGATCGTCAGGCTGGAGGTGTTCGAGGCGAAGATCGCATCGGGCCGCGCGATCTGATCGAGCTGGGACCAGAGGCTGTTCTTGACCTCGAGATCTTCGACGACTGCCTCGATGAAGAGGTCGGAGTCCGCCAGTTCCTTCAGCTCGGTGACGAACCGCAGATTCCCCAGCGTCGTATCGCGTTCGGCCGCCGTTACCTTGCCGCGCTCGATGCCCTTGGCGAGAGACTTCTCGATTGCCTGTCGCGATTTCGCACAGAGGGCTTCCGAGACTTCGCGCACGGTCGTGGGGAATCCAGCCGCGGCCGAGACCTGGGCGATCCCGCTTCCCATCAGGCCTCCGCCAAGGACGCCGACCTTCCTGATTTTTTTCATCGAACGGCTCAACCTCTCGAGCGATTACGCTCTAATCTATCGTCTGGGCAACCGCGCTCGCGAAGAAATCACTCCGAGCAGTCCGCCGGGGGCTTCAAACTCGCCGTGCTCGAGCCGGTCGAGGATCTGCTCCAGCGCGAGCTGGACGCTGGAGAGCACGCCGCGATGCGTCCGCGCCACCCTGTACGCCGCGAGCGTGCCGCCGGCAAAGGGAAGCACGGCCGAGCCGGCTGCGATAAAAAGTGGAACGTGGGCGACGATTAGCCCGAGGCCGAGGATTCCGCTCGCCGCTGCTCCCATCGCCGCGAGAAACCCTCCTATTCCAACCCGACGCGCTCTGCTGGCGTGAATATCGGCGTCGAGTCTGACGACGACGCGCGTGGCATCGACTGGGAGCACCGTCGCGGACACTTGCCCCGCATCCATTAAATAGTAGCCGCGGCCACTGACGTTGACCGTGCGTCTCAGCTTGCCGAAGAGTCCTCGCTGGGGCTCCCACGTGATCCGATCGGCGAAGCGGCGCTGCACCTGAAGACACTCGTCGCGGAGCATCCAGGCGTCGATCGTGGCGAGAACGTCGCGGGGAGTCCCGGGCACTGTCCTCGTAGCCGTGGCGAAACTAGCGCCCGCGATCTGCGCCACGAGACCGCGCTCCTCGGGGACGTTGACGCGCGTTCTCTCTTCCGCGAGCGCCTGGTTGATGGTCGCCGGATTCAGCCCAACTTCGTTTCCTATGTCGAGAAGCTGACTCTCGCTGATCAGATCGCTGGATTCGGGAAGGGCGCTCGCGCCCTGAAGCTCCGCCGCTCGCGCGAGCACGCGCTCGAGCGCCTGACGGTCCAGCAGCGTCTGCCGCGCCGGAATGGGCGCTGGCAGTGGAGACTTCTCATCGGCCATGCAGAATTATATCTGCTCCGTGAACTGCTGTCCGGTGTCGCGCTCGAAGTCCGCGCTAAATCCCCCCGAGTACGACATCGAGCTGGCGGACAAGGGCATCGCGAATGGTGTCGGTAAGCGCGAACGTCGCCGTAAATGCCGCCTGAACGTTCGAGCCCGCTGGCCGGTTCACCGACTTCAGATAGTAGCGCATGTAGCCGTCGAGAATCTCAGGCGACGTGCGCTGAATGAGCAGAGCGCCGCCGCGCACCGCCGCCGCGCTCTGGTAGCGCTCGCCGAGCCCCGTGCGGCGTTGCTCGGGGGTGATGTTGTCGTTGACAGCGGTGCTCGCGATTCCTGAGACCGCCTCGTGGGCAATCACGTAGATCGCTTCCACCGCATCACTCGGCCGCTCAGGGAAGGTGACCGTAATCGTGTTCGACTGCTTGCCGTTGGTCAGCGATCGGCCTTCGCCGTCGAGCGGCAGCGAGAGCAGAATGCTTCCCTGCGCCTGCTGCGTGTTGTTGAGGAATCTCTGCATCCGCGGCCGATAGGTTCGCTGCCAGAGCGTATCGACGAAATCGAGCACGTTGCTGCGCTCGCGCTGCTGCTGGAGCCAGTAGGAGTGGTAGAAGCGGCTGCTCTCATCGTCGAGCGACTGGACGAAGAGGCGCAGCCAGTCCCGGTCCGCTCCGGTCGGGAAGTAGGCGGCCAGAAAGGCGATCGCGCCCGCCTGTGCCTGCGATGAGGCGGCGCGCGGATTGCCGCCAGCGCGAACGAACAGGTCGACGGTCTGGGTGAGCTCGCTCCACGTCGAGAATGAGAGCGGTACGAACTGGGCGTTGACGAGCTGCGGATTGAGCGTGAGCCTCGCGCGGAGCTTGTCGCGGTTTGCATCCAGCTGCGAGACGACGTTCGCTCTGTTCTTGAGAACGATCATGTCCGTGCTGTATCCGCGCTTGAAGAACGGCACGAAAGTGGTGTCTTCCTGGAGCATCGCGAATCCATGGAGCCACAGATCGACGTGCTCACGAGTCTTGACGGGCCAGATTATGGCCGGCGACGTGGGTTGTGTTGTCGGACCCGCGCCGCCGCTCGTCACGGTGCCGCCGGTGCCGCCGCCAACCGAAGCGCAAGCCGCGGCGAAAGCGATGGCCGATGCCAATCCGAATATTCTGACCAATGACTTCATGATTTCCCCGTTCGCTGCGACGAGCGCAGTTTATTGAATGGATTCAACTATGATCGCGATTCCCTGGCCGCCGCCGATGCACGCGGTGCCCAGGCCGTACCGCTTGCCCTGAGCACGCAACGCATGCAGTAGGTGGGCCGTGATTCTCGCTCCCGACGCGGCGAGTGGATGGCTCAACGCAATTGCGCCGCCATGTACGTTGAGTCGGTCGCGGGGGAGCGATAGCTCGCGCTCTACCGCGCAGGTCTGCGCCGCGAACGCCTCGTTGACCTCGATCAGATCCATGTCTTTCATGGACAATCCGGCTTTTGCCAACGCGGCCTTCGATGCCGGAACCGGTCCGATTCCCATCTCCGCCGGATCCACGCCCACGACTCCCCACGACACCAGCCTTCCGAGCGGCTCGAGCTTGCGCTCGCGCGCAAACTTCTCGCTGGCGATTACCATCGCGCCGGCTCCGTCGCCGATGCCGGATGCATTTCCAGCGGTCACGACACCGCCTTTTCTGAATGCCGGCTTGAGCGCGCTCAGCTTCTCCGCCGTCGTGTCGGGCCGCATGTGTTCGTCGGTCGTCATCTCCTCGATCTTTCCGGTCTTGGGATTCGGGATAGGAACCGGAACGACTTCATCCTTGAACACTCCTTTGTCCCACGCCGCCTTCGAGAGCTGCTGCGATCTCAGCGCGAACTCATCCACGCATCCGCGATCCAGCTTGTACCTCTCGGCCAGGTTCTCCGCGGTCTCCGCCATTCCGAGCCCGACGTAGGAATCAGTGAGTCCCTCCCACAGCACGTCCTCCATCGGCGGCGCCTTGCCGAGCGGGGTGCCCCATCTGATCCCGCGAACAACGTGTGGCGCCTGCGACATCGACTCGGCACCGCCAACCAGACAGACCTGGGCATCGCCGAGTATGATCTCCTGCGCTCCACTGACCACCGCCTGAAATCCGGAGCCGCACAGGCGGTTGAGCGTGAGTGCCGAAGTTTCCTGGCGGCATCCTGACTTGAGCGAGACGTGACGCGCAAAGTAAATGGAATCGCTCGTCGTGTAGAGAACGTTTCCGAAAATCGTCTGATCGACGTCAGTCGCGCCGATTCCCGCGCGCTCGATCGCGATCTTCGAGGCGTGAACAGCAAGATCGACGGGCGAGAATCCCTTGAGCCTTCCACCGAAAGTGCCGAACGGTGTTCGAACGGCGGAGAGGAAGACTACTCCCTCCGACCGCGCGTCAGCGCTCATCGGTCGAGCGTGCGGTGGTCACGCCTTCTTCCCGCAGTTCACGCAGAACTTCCAAACGGGATCGAGCTCCGCGCCGCATCCAGCGCAGTGCTTCGCCGCGAGGTTCTGCCCGCAGTGCGGGCAGTAAATCGCGGCACGGCCTTCCGGCAGAGTGCCTCCGCAGAATTTGCATCCTACCGCCGCCTCCATTGTCGATATTGCCGGCGCGACGAACGATGTAGTCGCTTCTCCGGAGGCTCCGCCGCTGCCGTTTCCTGCCTGGCCGGTGCGGCCGACCGAGTAGCCACCGGCATTCTGCGCCGGGATCGCGACTCCGAGTTTCTGGAGGGCGTCGGGCGCCAGCGAGATTCTCGCTTCGGCGTAGTCGCGAAAGGCTCCCACGTCCGCGTTCGACGACGCCAACTCCTTTTTCAGCCGGTCCTGCATCGCCTGGTCTGCACGGACGTAACCCTTTTCGCCTGAGAGTAGCCGAGTTAGTGCGGCTTCGTAGTCCTGATTGGTTTCGATGCCGAGGTCGCGACGGTAGTGGCGATAGGGGACGAGGGTGTCGTACAGCTCCTGCACTGTGAACGGCACGCTCAGATACTCGGCGTGTCCGTTTCTGATGTTGTGAACCAGGCGCTGAAAGAGCCGGTCTAGGTCGTCCATGCTCGCTTGCTCGGCTGGAATGATTGAAGATCGGGGAAGGGAGCCATGTTCTTCAAGTCGACGGTTCCTTCCTTCTGCCTCGCCACCCAGCTGTCGAACTCAGATTCCCGTAACCCGCCTGAGTTTGATTGTTCCGCTGCCGCGCGCGTCGCGAGGAAGTTTGCGTATTCGTTCTGGGGCTGCCCATTGTGTCCGCGCACCCATCTCCACTGGACCTCGTGCTCGGAAACTGCCGCAACCGCCTGCTTCCACAGCTCCAGGTTCTCAATGGGTCCACCTTTTCGCTTCCAGCCGCGTGCGATCCACGACGCGACCCAGGAATTCATTCCTTCGACGATGTACTTCGAGTCGCTGGTAAACAATACCCGGTACGAGTTGCCGCGGCGGGAAATCTCGCGGAACGCCTCGATGACGGACCGAAGCGCCATGCGGTTGTTGGTCGTCGCGGGCTCGGAAATACAGTAATCACAGCGGGTGACTTCGCTGGATTTGGGATGAAGCCACTCGATGAGGCCGCCTGCGCCACCGGGATTATCGCCTTCGCGTCCGTTCCCAATGCAAGATTCGTCGGCGTAGATCGCGACCAGGTCACCGGACTGGGCACGCGTCACTTCACGACCTCGAAGCTGTCCATCTCG
This sequence comes from Gemmatimonadaceae bacterium, assembly GCA_043781715.1. Lineage (GTDB taxonomy): Bacteria > Gemmatimonadota > Gemmatimonadetes > Gemmatimonadales > Gemmatimonadaceae > UBA4720. Next base: position 13,614 of record JAYWBE010000042.1, on the reverse strand, counting down.
TCGAGATAGATGGTGATCTCGTCACCGGTGGTGGGATGCGTGGCTTCGACTGCCTCGCGGCCCCTGATCATGCGCAATCTGGTGGGCACGACGACGTACTCGGTTCCGCGCCGGTAGGCCGAAATCCGCGTTCCACCGGTGATGGCGCTCTCGAGAAGGTCGTACTGTTTGTGAGTCCACTGCGCCACTCGACAGCTCCTCTTATGAGGGAGAGACAGTCTCGTCACACCATTCGCGAACGACGCGCGTCAGCACCCGGGTGGCGAGATCTATTTCTTCGATCGGCACGAACTCCTCGGCGGAATGGGCCAGCGCGATGTCGCCCGGACCAAAGCAGATCGTCGGGATTCCCGCTGCGTTGAGAAGCGCCGCGTCGGTCCATGCCGAGAGGCCTTCGATTTTTACGGGCAGCCTCTCGCGCTCGAGTGCGCCGCGCAGCCTCTTCACGATCGGCGAGTCCACGGGAACATCGCTCGGGAGCTGTGCCGTACTCAATGTAACTTGGGCGGCGAACTGAGGATGCTTCGAGCGCACGGTGGCGCACGCGTCCGTGATCTCCTTAAGCGCCTTCTCGGCTGATTCGCCGGGAAGGGTGCGTCTCTCGAGGGCCAGATTGCACGCTTCAGGATAGGTGGACATTGCGACTCCGCCCTGAATTTTCGAGGCATGGAGCGAGCCGCGACCGAGCAATCGATGGCGCGGGCCCGACTCGCGAGTCCGCTCGAGTCTTTCCAATTGGGCGAGTAGCAGACCCGCGTGGGTGATAGCGTCGACTCCAATGTCGTAGCGGCTTCCGTGCGCCGCTCTTCCCGTCAAGGCAACGTCCATCCATACGAAGCCGCGATGAGCGGGGCAGATCGCCAGCCGTGTGGGCTCCGTGATGATTGCAGCGTCGGCGCGGATCCCGTCGGCGAGCAGGGCGTGCATGCCGAGGCTTTCGTACTCCTCGTCGATGACGGCGGTGACGAGAATCTGTCGGGCCGAGTCGGCGTGAGTGCCGTTCGAGGCGGCGGCGCACATCGCGGCGACGCCGCCTTTCATGTCGGCGGACCCGCGGCCATAGATGCGATTGCCGCGGACGTAGGCGTTGAAAGGCTCGTGGACCATTCCCTCGACACCGACGACATCGAGGTGTCCGTTGAGCATAAGAGCGGGCGCGTCGCGCGGCCCCAGGCGAGCGACGACGTTGGGCCGTCCGGGAACGGTTTCCATCAACTGGACGGAGAACCCCCAGTCATCGAGAACCGATGCGAGGGTACGAGCGCAATCACCCTCGCCCGGTGAGTCCGGAGCGAGGGTGGGATTTCTGGAATCGATTTGGATCAGTGCGCGGGCGAGCGCGACTGCATCGCCGCGCGGGATGGGCACTGTCTACCTTTTTTTCGCGGTCTTGCCTGAAGCTTTGGGCCTGGACTTGGTCGCGGATTTGACCGGGTGCTTTTTCGCAGCCGGCTTCATCGTCGGCTTTTTCGCGGCCGGCTTCTTGGCGGCGGGGTGCTTGGCCACGTGCTTGGCCGGGGCTGTCACGTGCCGGACCGGCGTGGTATGAGAGCTATGTCCGGCATGCGAGGTATGCGAGGTATGCCCAGCATGCGACGTATGCGCGGTGGCATGGGGCGTATGCGAGGTGTGGGGCGCGTGCGAAGACTCCACTTTCGGAGCCGCCGCCTTTGTGGCCGCGTGCGGGGGCGGTGTGAACGGTTTTCTTTTCGCGTGGGAAGATTCGACTTCGCGCATCAGCTTGTCGGCTTCCTCCTGCGTCATTTGGCCGCGCCGCACCATATACTGGAGCAGATCGCGCGCGCTCTCGAGGACGAGTCCGGTGAGTCCGGCGGCGGCGCCGACCACGTCCTTCATGGCTGCGGCCATCTTGCTGCCCGCCTCCAGGCTGATCTCGTGCGCCTTCGCCGCCATCTCGGCGACGGTATCTTTTACGTCAGCTCCGCGATGGCCCGGGCTGCGCCTTGGCGGAATCGGTGGTGCGCCGGGTGCGCCCGGTGTGCCGAGTGTGGTGCCGGGTGTGCCGACGGCTGGGGCAGATGCTGTTGGAGTAGCAACTGCGGCTGTTTTTTCTCTATCGGGCATTTATGGGCTCCGGTCAGCGCAAAGGGTGGTGCTGACGGGGTGTGAAATCACAAAGTAGGGCTTTTAACCCCAACTGGCGCGAACGGCGCTAAGTATATGATTTTTCGTCACTAAAACAAGGTGGGGTAAGCTATGTTCGACGGAGGTCGGAATTGCTGGTTACTGGCCCTTTTTACGGCCAGTAACATAACACACACGCAACAGTAAGGCAACATAATAGCCGGAATGAAGCTAAAAGTACTTGATTTGAGCAGGGTGCTCGCCGGGCCAGTTTGTTCAATGATGCTCGGAGATATGGGAGCAGACGTCATTAAAGTCGAGCGACCGGGCGAAGGAGACGAGACTCGGGGGTGGGGGCCACCCTTCGATATGGAGTGCCAAAGCGCCTACTTCCTGGCCATCAACAGGAACAAGAAAAGCATAGCTGCCGACCTTTCCAATGCTCATGATCGCGCGGTCGTGCTGGATCTCATCAATGGCGCCGACGTAGTCCTCGACAACTTTCTGCCCGGCTCCCTCGAACGGCTCGGGTTCGATCCCGGGGACCTGCTCGACAAAAATCCCGATCTCATCTGGTGCACGATCTCGGGGTTCGGACCGGAGAGCACGCGCCCCGGCTACGACTTCGTGATCCAGGCCGAGTGTGGCTGGATGGCAATAACTGGGGAGCCCGATAGAACTCCGATGAAGGTCGGGGTCGCTCTCGCCGACGTCATCGCGGGGAAGGATGCTGCGATTGCGATACTCGGCGTCGCCCTTGAGCGCGCCGGCGGTCCCGTTCCGAGCGAAAGGCGCCGGATCAGCATCTCGCTGGCCGAGAGCGCGCGCGCGGCGCTCGTGAACGTGGCGCAGAACGTCCTCGTCTCCGGCAACGATGCAAAGCGGTGGGGAAATGCGCATCCGAACCTCGTTCCCTATCAGCTGTTCGAGGCGGCGGACAGGCCGTTCGTGATCGCGGTCGGTAGCGACGGACAGTGGCGCGCGTGCGCGAACGCGCTCGGTCTTCACGACCTGGCTGAAGACGATGCGCTGCGGACGAATGCGGGGCGGGTGAAAGAGCGGGACCGCCTCGTGTCGGGCGTGACCCAGCGTGTGAAGGAGATAGGCGCGCAGCATTGGATCGATCGGCTTCAGGCAGCGAGCGTACCGTGCGGGCTCGTGCGCACCGTGGCCGAAGTTCTCAGGGGCTTGGACGCGGATCCTCGAACCGGTGTTCGTCCGAGCGTGCCCGGCAGCGTGAGATTTCCGCCACCGAAGCTCGATGAGCACGGCCAATCGATTCGAACTCTGGGGTGGCGCACCTTTCGGTGATTACAGATATTATCAGCCGCTTGTTTGTGGCTCTGCCTCCGCTGTTCGTTCACCCCTGAGGAGAAGTTATGAAGCGTAACTGGTCGCTCTTTGCTGGTGCTGTCGCTCTCGTCGTTCTCGCTGCGTGCAGCGATGACAGAACTACGGGTCCGGCCGGCCAGGACGCCTTCAAAAGCTACGTAGCGATTGGGACAAGCCTCAGTATGGGTGTCCAATCGGACGGTGTCGTGTACTTCAGCCAGCAGCACGACTGGACCAAGCTTCTTTCGCATCAGGCATTTGCGCAGTTTACGCAACCGCTCGTTGCGGCTCCTGGTTGCTTTTCCCCGCTGATCGCTCCGCTCCAACTCAGTAGGCGTCTGAGCGGAATCAGCGCTGCCGCGAACCAGACCACAAGCACGGCTGACACGGCGTGCACTGCGTTCGGCACTGTCACCCTTCCCGCGAATGATGTCGCCATCGACGGCGCAGATACGTACGACGCGCTTTACGTCACGCCGGAGACCGCATCGGTCGAGGGTGTGAAGCGTCGCCGGCAGTATCGGCTCGTCCTGCCGGCGAAGACCACTCAGGTCACGGCGATGATGCAGCAGAAGCCGACGCTGGTGTCCGTGGAGCTAGGCGGCGACGAGGTGTTGCCCGTAGTAAGCGGCTTGGTATTCCCGAAGGCTGGCTATCGAGGAGCGGCCGCTCAAGGCACTATCGTGCCGAATGCGATCTGGCAACCCGTTTATGATAGACTCATCGATAGCGTGAAGAAGACAGGCGCGAAGGTGCTCCTTGCGGGGGTTCCGAAGACCAACGGCTTCGTATCTCTGCGCACAGGTGACGAGCTCTACCAGGATCGTGCGGCGTTTCAGAATTATGGTGTCATCGTAGCTGGGGATTGTCAGGGAAGTCCGAACGTGATCTTCACTCCGACCAAGATTTTGGGATTGGTGGGCGCCGCACAAGCGACCGGAACGGCGCAAACTCTAAGCTGCAGTGACACACCCGGAGCGCAGGACAACATTCTGACTCCGGCGGATATTCAGGCGGTCGACGGAGTTCTGCAGGGCATGAACGACCACATCAAATCGGTAGCGCAATCGAACGGATGGGCGTACATGGACATGGCGTCCGTGTGGGCCCAGTGGGTGGCGCGTCGCGGATCGTTTAGCGTAGTCAATCTGTTGGCCTGCGTGCGGCCTTTCGGCCAGTACATAAGTCTCGACGGCGTGCATCCGAACGCACAGGGCTATCAGGAGATGGCGAACGCCGGGGCCGATGCGCTCAATACGACGTACGGTTTTGCGATTCCGACGAATTCGCAGGCAGTGCTGACGTCGGTTTGCCCCTAGTATCGAGCTGATACGGTTTCAGAGGGCGAGGCCAAGAACCTCGCCCTCTTTGCATCATGCGGTACATCGGAAACAAAACCCGGCTTCTTCCCTTCATCCTCCGGACCCTGCAAAAGGGTGGGATCCCCGTCGGGTCGGTTCATGACGCGTTCGCTGGAACCGCGAGTGTGAGCCGCGCGCTCAAGGCCCGGGGGTGGCGCGTCCACTCGAGCGATCTCCTCGTGTCGTCCTACGTGTTCCAGCGCGCCTATGTCGTCGCCGACTGCGCGGATCCTTTGCTCGGTGAGATGGCGAGCGAGCTGGCCGCTCTGGCCCCACGTGAGAGCTTCATCAGCCGACACTTCTCTCCGGCGGGCGGAAGCGAGAGCGAAGGGAGGATGTACTTCACCCCCGCGAACGCCGGACGAATCGATGCAGCGCGCGAGGAGCTGGAAAGCTGGCGAAAGGCTGGGAAGGTTGGCGAGGACAGCTACTATTTGTTGCTGGCTGCAATCATCGAAGGCGCGGACAGGGTCGCGAACACTGCCGGTGTTTATGCGTCGTACATGAAGCGGTGGCAGCCGAACGCGCGACGGGCGTTCGGGGTAGCTCCCGAGGTCCCCATCAAAGGAGCCCAGCCCGCGCGAGCGCATCTCATGGATGCAATCGAGGCGGCGAAGTCGATCGGCGAGGTGGATCTCCTCTACATCGATCCTCCCTACAACTCGCGCCAATACGTTGCCTACTATCACATCCCCGAGATCCTGGCGCGTGGCTGGACGGAGTCGGCGCCGGCGATCCGCGGGAAGGTCGGACTTCTCGCCGGTGAGGAGGGTCGCAGCCAGTGGTCGCACGGGCGGCGGGTTCAGAAGCTTTTTTCGGCGCTCCTTTCCGCCACGACCGCGACACATGCCCTCGTCAGCTTCAATTCCGAGGGGCACCTGCCACCCGAGGTACTCCTGTCACTGTTGACCAAGGCTTCAGCGGACGGGAACGTGTCCCATTGCAGCCAGCGATACCGGCGGTATCGAGCCGACAGCGACCGCGAGGGGAGGCATTATCATCGCGACATCGCCCTTGAGCATCTCTATATGGTAAGGCTGCGGTAAACTCGGTTGCTTCCACGAGCCTCTGATCGTCAAAACGTCGTATCGGTGATAAGGTGTTATCCCCGCGCCAGTTGGGTCTATATAGGGCCAGGCAAAGGGATTACATTAGGCAGGTGAAGATGACAGCCACACCGGTGCAAAATCAGGGTGCCCAACCATTGGGCGCGGGGAGCTCGACACCGGATGCTCAGGTGCCGGGAATTGATGCCGATCAGGAGATCATCGCCAAGGTTCTGGCGGGTTCCAAGGATTCGTTCGGGGTTCTGATAACCCGGTACAGCGATCCCTTGTACCGACATGCACTTGGAATGACCGGAAGTCCGGATGTGGCGGAAGACATACTCCAGGCGTCTTTTATTAAAGCCTATCAGCATTTGGGCGAAGTTCGCGGCCGATTTGACGCTTGGGTGTTCCGAATCGTCGCTAACTCGTGCAAGGATTGGCTGAAGAACATTCGGCGAACGCATGTGAGCTACGACGAGGATGATCAGCCTTCGACGTACTCGACGCCGGAAGAAGAGATGGATCGCAACGAGCTGCGTACGGACCTGCAATTTGCTCTGGCCAGACTCGCTCCCTCGCTGCGTGAAGCGTTCGTGATGAAGCACGTAGAGGGGAGATCGTACGAAGAGATGGCACTGTTACTGGAAACGACCGTTGGCGCTTTGAAGATGCGAGTGCATCGGGCGCGAGAGGCCCTCCAACAACTGCTCGAGGAGAAGTACGCATGATTCGCGATGACGCTGGTTTCGAGAGCAACGAAAAAATCACGGGTCGAGAGCCCGTTCAGAGAAAGGACAAGCCCGCCGAGCAGATGTACGACCGGGAGGTTCCGCTCAATGGAGTCTCTGGTCACACATTACTGCACGACTGGCTAGACGGCGAGGTAGATGCAATGCGCGCAACTGAAGTCGAGGGCAAGTCGAAGGTCGAGCTGTGGACCCGGATAAACGCCGAGAGCGAGATGCTCCGCCGCCGGGTCACTCCGGTGCACGTTCAGCAGCGGATCATGGCGGCCCTTCCCGACACACCCGGCACCGCCACCAACTGGTGGAAGCACCAGGTCACGATGACGCCTGTTTCGGCGATCGCGATCGGCGTGGCACTCCTCGCAGTAGGCGCCCTGATCATCCAGGCGCTCCGCTAGGCCCAATTCTCCAAAAGAAAAAACGCCCGACTCCTTGCGAGCCGGGCGTTTTTTTTGTCCATTTCACCGGTGCGAATCTCACTCTCGGCGTAGACCTTGCAGCGCTGTGAGAACTCTGTACTACTCTGTACCGTATAGTAGAATAGTAGAGACCATCCCTGATCGGAGGCATCGAAGATGAAGAAGACCATCGCTGTAATCGCTTTAATGACCATCCCAGCCCTGGCTTCTGCTCAGGCTGGACTCTCGAGGATCCAGTTCCTGGCGTTGCAGCAGGAGCTACGCGACCAAGGGTGCGGGGTGACGAACGTCGACGGCCACTACGGCCCGCAGACGCGTCGCGCTATCGCTGCCTGCGCCAAGAAGTTCAGTTCCGCGAACAACGCCGCCGCGCTGCTCACGGCGATGAACATCGGCTTCGGCCCGAACGACAATCCACCCGCGGGTAAATCGGCCATGGGTGGCTCGGGCGGCGGAATGGCTACCGAAGCGAAGGCTGAAGGCGAGACCAAGAAGACCGAGAAGAAGGAGCACGTCGCCGCGGCGAAGACCCACCGCAAGGTTGCAAAAACGAAGGCTGCGGCCGACACGACCAAGAAGTAATTCCGTTCGAGCTAGATCTCGAAACTGAGTTGCACCGAGGGGACGAGCGCCGAATCAGGCGACTCGTCCCCTTCTTCGTCGTAACGCCTCGACAAGCCGCGCACTCCGTACTTCGCGCACAGCTTCTCGAAGAAGCGAGCCAGGCCTTCGCGGTATTTTTCGCCGGCGTAGGCACTGTTCCCGTAAGTATTGCGGTACCTCTCCGCCAGGTGCGGGAACTCTTGCTCAATGAAGGGGAGATAGCGTTCTTTCGCCGCGGGTTGGAGCCGCACCGCGCACGCGCCGACGCAGGTGGCGCCGGCCTCCGACACGCGCTTCACCAGCGCTTCGAGATCGGACGGGTTGTCCGTGATGCCGGGCAGTACCGGCATGCAGTTGATTCCCGCATCGAGCCCTGCTTCGCGCAGCCGCGCCAGAGCGCGCACTCTCGATTCAGGCGTGGGTGACCTCGGCTCGAGCCGCCGCGCCAGCTCGCGGTCGAGGGTGATGAGAGAGATGTGGATTGAGAGGTCCGAGAGTCTATTGATCCGCGAGAGCAGATCGATGTCGCGCGTGATGAGCGGACTCTTCGTGATGATCGACACCCTCAATCCCGGATGCTCGGCCAGTACTTCGAGAATTCCCCGTGTAACCCGGAATCTTCTCTCGGCCGGCTGGTACGGATCCGTCGCGGTGCCGATCACGATCGTTTCGCCGTGGAGCAGCTTGAGGTGCCGGTCGCTCCCGAACCGGAGGGTGCGACTCAGAACCTCGGGCGCGTTTCGCTTCACGAAGATGTTGCGCTCGAAGGCGAGCCAGGGCGGCAGCCTGTTGTACGCTTCGCCAAGGACGTCGGTCATTTTCTCGTCGGTGGCGGCACGCTCCATCACGTAGCGGTGCGTGTAGCGCGCGTAGCAGTAGGCGCAGCCGAACGCGCAGCCGATGTAGGGATTGATCGACCAGAACCCCATGCCCGTGGTCTCGGGCCCGTTGAGGACGCTCTTGGCCGGCGAGGAGTAGTAGCGGATGTCCTTCTGCTCTCCGATGACCGGGAGCTGGCGGGCCGTGCGATCGTAGGCTTCCCCAAATAACCCGGGGGTTCGATCCTTCATCCACCGAAGATATCCCGAAACTGGCGGCTGTGTCTAGATCGGCTCGCGGGCTGGCATCCACAGAACTGAAGCAGGCGCCTGTAGGCTTCGCAGCTAAAAGGCTCGCCCCCTGCCTCGGTATTCGATGTGCCTCCGGAGCGAAAAGCAATCAGAATGAAACGCCAAGGGCGGCACCATTCTGCGTGGGCCTAACAAGAAAGTGGGCGTAGCTCGAGTCGCGTGAGATTCGGAGCGCGTGGATCGCGGAGAGCCCGCCAAATATGAGCGAGAGCTGCGTCTTGGAGATCGAGGACGTCCGCGCCATCACGCTGATATCGCTCACGGAGGCGTTACGGCCGATGGTGACGTAGAAGAGAGTCGTGCCGATTCCCGCGGAGAGCATTCCCCGCTCGAACGCTGCGCCGCGGGAATGCGGAATGTCGAGAATCGCCTCGTCAATGAGTGCCTGCGTCGTCAGTCCCGCCGCGGAAAAGAGAAACTGCCTGTGCGGGTACTTGTTGCTGTCGATCCCCGAGAATACGGTTGGCCGCCCCTTGTCGAACGCGATGTACGGGTGAAAGCCGAGCGCGAGAGAGGTGAGTATGTGCGCGCTCTCGTGGGCGAGAAGGCTCACGCCGGCGCCGAGAGCGAATCTCTTCCAGAAGCTGTCGGAGGGTTCGGCCGGAGCACCCGATGAGTACCACTGACCGCTGGCGGTCGCGGGTAAGCCGGTGAGGAGCAGGACAATTACCAGGCCCGAGATCATTGCGCGCGATGATCTCGAACTTATCTTCTTCGCCAAGCATTCTGCGTGGAGCAAGTAATCGATGGCTGAACGTTTATCCGACATTTCGATCCAGCGAGAGCTCGGGAATCTCCCGGGCTGGAGCCGGCGCGGAGACGTGATCACCAAGACTTTTCAGTTCCGCGATTTCCTGACGGGGATTGCTTTCGTGTCGGCGGTAGCCAAAGCTGCCGACGCGGTGGATCACCACCCCGACATCGATATCCGCTACACGAAGGTCATCTGCACCTTGAGCACTCACTCGGCCGGCGGGATCACGCAGAAGGATCTCGATATGGCCGCCGCGATTGAGAAAGCTTTCGGCGTCTAGTGCTCTTCGCCTAACTGGCATCCACAATACTAAAGCAGGGAGCCGAAAGCGTTGCAGCCAAAAACGCTGGGAGCTTTCCGGCGGCGTAAGGAGCTGCGAAGTCCGAGGTGCGCGCTCCTTTCCAACGGTTGTGCCTGTCGAAGGGGGCGCGAATCTGTAGCTCCGCGAAACCGTCGCGGCGGTATACAGCTCCCAGCGAAACAGCGTAGTTTCGCTTACAGCCCCCTGCTTCGGGCTTGTAGATACCCTTAGTTCCGCCTATTCCCCAAAACCCGCAGCACCGCCATGAACATATTCAGCAGATCGAGGTAAATCTGGACAGCTGCGCCCACGTACTCATCGGGCCCATAGAAGTTGCGGAGGCGCCAGGTGTCGAACACCAGCAGCCCGCTGAACAGGAGCACCGCTACTGACGCCAGCCAGAGATCTACCATGGCGTTCTGGAAAAAAAAGTTCAGAAGCATCGTCCCTATCAGCACCCACAGGCCGACGATGAGGAAACTTCCCCAGGCGCTGAAATCGCGGCGGCTCACGAAAGCGTAGAGGGTGAGAATTCCGAAGGCGCCGATGGTCAGCACCGCCGCCTGGCCGATGAGCCCCGGCTGCGTCCTGCCGTAGAAGGAGAGTGCCGGTGCTATGATTACGCCCATCACGAAGTTGAAGAGCAGAACGAGGCCGATATTCATCGGGAACTCGGCCTTCTTGCGCGTGGCCAGTAGCAGCGGGGCGAGCGAGCAGAAGAACGCGATGAAGGGGTGCTGTGCGACCGCCTGCATCAGGCGCGGCTGCGACAGTCCGAACGAAGCGCCCACCATCGTCACCAGAACACTGACAAGCACCAGTGAGTAGGTCCGGCGAACGAGCGTGGCTCTCTCTTCGCCGGTACGGACCAACGTTCCCGTCTGATATGACACACCCATTTGACTAGCTCCTAAGAGGATCGAATATCCGACAATATATTACCCCACATTTTCCATTGCGATTCGATCCAATAGCGCCGGAAGGTGCTTTATGTCGTCGAGAAAATAGGTCGGCTTGTACGGCTCGAGCATTGATCGGGTGAACGGACCCCACAACGCGGCGATCGTGATCACACCGGCCGCGTTGCCCGATTTGATGTCGTGCGGCGAATCGCCGACGAAGACGGCTTCCTGGGGCAAGTATTCGAGCTTCTCGAGTGCCGCCCGAACAGGATAGGGATCGGGCTTGTGGATGTGCACCGAGTCGTAGCCGATCGCTACCTCGATGTAGTCGTCGGCGCCGATGAACTTGAGGCCGCGCTCCATCATCATGTTCCCCTTGCTCGTCACTACGCCCATCGGGTGACCGCGCTGGTAGAGAAGGGCGAGCGTGTCGATGACTCCCTCGTAGTGCGACATTAACTGGTCGTGATTCTCGAGCTGAAAGGTCCGGTAGCGGTTGACGAGACGCTCACGATCTTCGTCTGACTCGACGTACGGCGTGAGCTGCTTCGGCAGCGGAGTCCCCAGTCCCTCGATCCATTCGGCATCCGTCGGCTGCCGCGGCCGTCCCTGAAACGTGTGCTTCATCGACGCGAGCAGGAGCGCGATGGAATCGATCAGCGTACCGTCAAGATCGAACAGGACGGCGTAGGGACGCACTTCGGTCATGCTGCCAAAGTAATCGCGCGCGGTGCGGCGTTGTAATGGGTGACTTGGGAGAAAACGGTGCGAAAGGAGCGTTGTAATGGGGGATTCCGGACGCGATATTACGAGGACCATGTCCCCCCCCGCCGGTGCCGCCCCGCGCACGAGCTTCAGCAAACTCTTCGATGAGATCGGAACAGTAGATCAGGTCGGAATCGAGGAGCGCGTGGCCAAGTTCACCACCCGGAGCATCAAGAAGGGCTCGAAGCTCTGGGGCCTGAAGACGGCGGTTTCCATGGTCGACCTCACCACGCTCGAGGGCAAAGACACTCCGGGCAAGGTCGCCTCGCTTTGCCAGAAAGCTCGGCGCCCCAGTGCCGATCCGGACGTGCCGCCGGTCGCGGCGGTCTGCATCTATCCATTCCTGGTGAAACACGCGGCCCGCTGGCTGGCCGACACGGCCATCAAGGTTGCTTCAGTCGCGACTGCATTCCCGTCGGGACAGAGCCCGCTCCCTCTCCGGCTCCAGGAAGTGCGCACCGCCGTCTCCGATGGCGCGGACGAGATCGACATGGTCATCAATCGCGGGCTCTTTCTCTCTGGTGAGCTCAATGCCGTGCAGGACGAGATCAGCGCGGTGGTCGAAGCGTGCGGCGACGCGCAGCTCAAGGTCATTCTGGAAGTGAGCGAGCTCGACACCTACGACAACATCAGAGCGGCTTCCTTTCTCGCGATGCAGGTCATCCGGCCTGGCGATTTCATCAAGACGAGCACGGGCAAGGCATCCGGGAGCGCGACACTCGCGAACACTCAGGTAATGATCGAGGCGATCCGCGATTTCTACCTTGCGACGGGCATTGCGATCGGGATGAAGCCGGCGGGGGGGATCAAAACCGCGAAGCAGGCCCTCCATTACCTCGTCGCCGTCAAGGAGACGCTCGGCGACGCGTGGCTGAATTCGTCGCGGTATCGCTTTGGCGCGAGCTCGCTGCTCAACGACCTGCTCCGCCAGATCGAAAAAGAAAAGACCGGCGCGTACCAGGCGCCCTATTACTTCACAGAGGCCGCCGAGAGCTACTGACATGACAACTCCTAGAGCTATTGCGCGCCCCGCGGCGACGACCAGCTCGGTTCCGCACCTGATATTCGGCGATCTGTGGGAATACGATCCGGCACCCGAGACCGCCGATCCGAAACTGAAACCGAGGTACGACCTCTTCATCGGCGGCAAGTTCGTCGCGCCAAAATCGGGCAAGCACTTCGACTCGATCAATCCAGCCACCGAGGAAGTTCTCGCCCAGATCGCGCTCGCGAATCAGGCTGACGTCGACGCGGCTTACCAGGCGGCGCACAAGGCGTTCGGTCCCTGGAGCAGGCTCCCCGGCACCGAGCGCGGGAAATATCTCTATCGCATCGCGCGCCTCATTCAGGATCGCGCGCGCGAGTTCGCGGTGGCCGAGTCAATGGATGGCGGGAAGCCGATCAAGGAATCGCGCGATTTCGACGTGCCGATGACGGCCGCGCACTTCTTCTACCACGCGGGCTGGGCCGACAAGCTCGAGTACGCGGTGCCTGGCGCCAGGGTCGTTCCGTTGGGAGTCGTCGGTCAGGTGATTCCGTGGAATTTCCCCCTGCTCATGTTGGCGTGGAAGATCGCGCCGGCGATTGCGATGGGAAACACGGTCGTGCTCAAGCCGGCGGAAACGACTTCCGTCACGGCGATGAAGTTCGCCGAGCTACTGCTCGAGGCGGAGCTGCCGGCCGGAGTCGTCAACATCGTTTCCGGCGCGGGCGAGACCGGTGCCGCTGTAGTCGGACATCCCACCGCCGCGAAGATCGCGTTCACAGGCTCGACCGAGGTCGGGAAGATGATCATGCGGCAGCTCGCCGGCACCGACAAGAAGCTGACTCTCGAGCTTGGAGGGAAGGCCGCCAACATAGTCTTCGATGATTCGCCCGTCGACCAAGCCGTTGAGGGCGTCGTCAACGGAATCTTCTTCAACCAGGGCCACGTCTGCTGCGCGGGGAGCAGGCTTCTCGTTCAGGAATCGATCGCCGAGATGTTCGTCGCGAAGTTAAAGAACCGGATTGATGTCCTTCGTGTGGGGAATCCGCTCGACAAGAACACGGATGTCGGCGCGATCAACTCCAAGGCGCAGCTCGACCGGATCTGCGAGCTGGTTGATTCAGGTGTGACGGCGGGCGCAGAGATGTACCAGTCGGCGGTGTGTCGTCTGCCGACGAAGGG
>JAYWBE010000041.1:0-7774 GCA_043781715.1 Gemmatimonadaceae bacterium | reverse complement strand
GCAGGATCGTCCCGTTCGCGCAAATTCTATCCGTCGGCGCGGTCGCGCGCTGTGCGCTCGGCGCGTTGCTGAGGCACTTCTCGGAAGTCGGCTGGGCCGAGTACCAGGAGAAGCGGGTGTTGCCATAGATGTCGAACGGGAAGTGGTACAGCGCCCACAGATTCAGGCGATGACGCTGGTCGCGATCGCTGTAGTTGTACTCGCGATCGAGTCTGTCGGCACGAGCGTAGCGGAAGCTGAATGGATCGCGCTCGTTGTCATCGTCAGCCTTGTCGACGGCCAGCGTGTAGTTCGCCTGGTACTGGAAATTGGGATCAGCCAGCCGGCCGAGGCCGAGCGTAACGCCCTGGTAGCGCGACTTGGCCGAGCTCTCGACCGTGGTAAGAGTGCTGACGCCGTTGGCGGTGCCATTGAGTCCGCTGGTCCACGGCGAGCCAAACGCGGCGTCGTTGCGATTGACGAAGCGCGTGAGATTGTCGGTCGCCGCATAGGTGTACGCCAGCGACGCCGCGAGTTGATAAAAAATCTCCTTATCATAGCCGATAGAAGCACTCATCGTCCGCGGATTCTTGAAGTCCTTGTCGAACACGAAGATGTCGGGGCGGAACGGAGCTCCCGCTGGCGCGGGTAGCAGCGAGTTGTAAGGAGGCGGGGGACCAAGGATGCCCGTAAGCGCGCTGTTGCGGAAGATCGTCTGCCCGATCGACCCGTTGGTGCTTCGCGCGCTGGCGAGGTTGAGTCCGGGAATGCGCGCGTAGTAGAGTCCCGCAGCGGCGCGCAGTACATCCTTCCCGTCGCCCTTTACATCCCACGCGATACCCAGTCGAGGCTGAAACATCTTCAGGTCGGAAGGAATCTTCCCGTTCGAAGGGAACGCGAAAGTGCCGGCTGAGTTCGTCACGGTCTTTCCGATGAAACCCGAGAAGAAAACTTGGGATGGTGGAGTAATCGGATCGGGCTCCTTCTGTCCTTCCCAACGCAACCCGTAATTGACCGTAACCGTCGGAGTCGCTTTCCAGTTGTCCTGGATGAACACCGCGAAGTCCTGCTGCGGAATCACCTGCGTTCCGGAAGCCTCCACCGAGAGGCCATTCACTCCCGCCTGCTGAAGGTAGAGCTGCACCGGTCCGGAGATCGACGTCCCCACCGGGCACGCACCCGTCGTCGTGGTCGTCACCTGTACGCCCGCCGCGTTGCTGCACTCGACGTAAAGATTTCCGAGCCTCACGTAGTTCTCGAAGCTGGTCACCGAGTTGAAGATGAACCGCCCATTGGCGAAGCCGACGAATGTCTGGTGCTCGGCCGTCCTGTTGTACTCGAAGCCGGTCTTGAAAATGTGGTTTCCTTTCACCCACGAGACGTTGTCGAGCGCCTGCACGCGGGTGTCGTACGATTTCACCGGAATGAAGAACGGCATCCCGAACCGGAAGCCGGAAGCAAAGTCCATCCCTGTGTCGGAGAACGGCCGGCCCTGTCCCGGTATCAGCGGTCCCGCATAGGGACGCGGTCTGTCCTCCCGGGCGAACTGGAACCGGAACTCGTTGTCGATGGTGTTGGTGAAGTGCGACACGAGGCTGCCGTTGACCGCGTTGGAGTAATCTTTTTCGACCGCGTTGGAGCTTCGCGCCCAGGTGTCGACGTCGAAGGTGCCGTTCTCCTGTTTCGAGTTAGTGTAGTTGTACTTGAGCGAGGCGTTGTGGGTTTCGTTGATGCGCCAATCGAACTTAACGAGCGCGACCTGCGCATCGTTGGTGCGCTGAATGGGTCCGAAGTCCTGAGCCAGCGCTCCGCTGAACGCGGTGGCGAGGTAAGTGGTGAGAGAGTCGAGGGCGGCGTTCGCAGGGCGAGTCTTCTGCTTCACTTCCGTGTAGGCCTGCTGGTCGTAGGCGACAAAGTAGAAGAACTTGTCCTTGACGATTGGGCCGCCGAGCGTCATGCCGAACTGATGCTGCCGGAAATCGGGCTTGAGCGTGAGGTTCGCATGCGACGCGTCCGAGGACAATGCTCCGTCCTTTCCGAAGTAGTGCAGCGTTCCGTGCATGTCGTTGGTGCCGCTCTTTGTGATCACGTTGACGAATCCGCCGCTCGATCTTCCGAACTCGGCGTTCGCCCCCTGCGCGACCACCACCATCTCGCGAACGGCGTCGAGATTGAAGGTAAATGGCGGCCGCTGGCCTCCGCGCTGCTCGCCGAAGAAGGGATTGTTGAAGTCGGCGCCGTCGACCGAGACGTTGTTATGAATGCCGCGCTGGCCGCCGACGCTCAGCACATCACCGTCCGGCCCTTGAGTAACCGCGACGTTCGGAGTGAGGAGAGTCAGGTTGAGATAGTTGCGCCCATTGTTCGGAAGGGCGCTCACTACTTCGGCGGGGAGGTGCGTCGCTTCCGCCGAGAGCGTGGGATCGACCGTCGGGACCTGGGCGATGACGGTGACGCCCGTGAGCTGCGTGGTCGTGCGCGCGAGGACAAGCGGGAGATCAACTGTCTGGCCGAGCGTCACAGAGATATTGGATTTCGTCGTCGGAGAGTAGCCGACGGCTCGCGCCGAGACGTTGTAAGTGCCGAGTGGCAGGAGGGTAGTCACGAACACGCCGGCGTCGCTGGCTTTGACCGTGCGCGTGTAATTCGTTTCGGTGTTGCGGACCGTGACGAAGGCGGGGACGGGTTTGCCGCTCGCGTCTGTGGCAACGCCGCGTATTACGCCGGTGGTCGCCTGCGCCTGCGCGTGAAGGAGAGCCGGGATGAACGAGATGGCCGCGAGGAGAAGAAGGAATCGCAGCGATCGTGAGAGAGCGCGCCACTTCATAGGAGGAAGCTCCGGAATGAGGGTAGGCAGCTGACTCGAAGAGACTACAACGGGTCTCTTTGATAGTGGCACCAACGTAACGCCAAAGTTGGGTTCAGGCTATTCAGTGAGGCGTGCATCCACAAAACCGAAGCGGGGAGCAGGCTCCCAGCCTAGCTGCGACAAAGCTTGCAGCCCCTTGCTTCGGTATTCTCGACCAGAACGGGACGAGCCCCGCTCGTCTCGTTCGAGGGAACCACTCCCCGCCAGACCCCCCGCCCTAAATTAGATCTGAGCAGGGTAACACCAATTTGAACCTGGAATTCCAATCCCACTTCGTAGGAGCACCGTGACCGCGCAGACTGGTCCAGAGGCTGAACCGCGTTGGCCCGCCGCACTTGCCCTGCTTGCCGCGGCATTCATGCCGTTCGCGTTGCCACGCTCACTCACTCTTGCGCCAGCGTGGGTGTTGGTGCCGGCCAACGTCGCTCTGTTGACAGGCGCAGTCCTCGCTCACGGACATCATCGGATCAAACTGACGGACGCTTTTAGCTACACCAACCTCGGCCTGCTGACTCTCTCGATGCTCTACAGTCTTGCGACGCTCATCCTCGGCTTGCCTCGGCACGCCGAACCAGCGCCCAAGCTGTTGGAATCGGCGGCCGTGCTTTGGGTCGCCAACGTCATCGTGTTTGCAGCATGGTACTGGCGCCTCGATGCCGGAGGTCCGCACGCCCGTGATGGGCGCGAGGCCCATATGGAGGGCGCGTTCCTGTTTCCGCAGATGTCTGTCGATGCGCCCGGAAGAAAAGGCGTGTCGCTCGCGGAAGCTGAAGGTTGGCGGCCGGGCTTCATCGACTACCTCGCGCTCTCTTTCTACACGGCCACCGCCTTCTCTCCCACGGACGTGCTGGTGCTCACGCGATGGGCGAAACTCATGATGATGGTTCAGGCGCTAATTGCATTTGGAACGGTGATTCTTCTTACTGCTCGCGCGGTCAACATACTTTGAGGGAGCTTTTCCATGGCCGCCCGATCAGCCCGCCGATCGCGCAAGCCGACGCCAGAATCGGTCGAACACTGTTGCGCGCTCCCTTCGAACCGTTTAGCATTGAGTTGATGACCACGTTCACTTCACTCCGCCATGCGCACAGCCACCACGGCCTCACGGGCCGCGGGGCGCTTTTGCGCGTGCACGTCAGACTATAGTCAGTTAGTCAGACTCCACTCACAGAGCTTCCGCAGCCCGTCTAATTCCTGGACGGGCTTTTTGTTTTCCACCAATCATCTCATGCTCAAAATCGCACTGCCAAACAAGGGACGGCTCGCCGACGATGCGCGCGAGCTCTTCGGAGATGCCGGGCTTCCGGTACTCACGAGGGGCGACCGCGCCCTCTCCGCATCGCTCGGCGGAGAATTCGAAGCGCTGTTCGTCCGCGCGCAGGACATACCGGAGTTCGTCGCCGACGGGGTCTCTGATGTCGGTGTCACCGGCTGGGACCTCGTTTGCGAATCCGGCCGCCCCGTCGAGCGGCGACTCGATCTCGGCTTCGGCGAATGCCGCCTCATCGCCGCCGGGCGCGAGGACAGCCCCATCAGGACCCTCGATGACATCGCGGCCGGCACCCGGGTGGCGACGTCGTTCCCGAACATCACGCGAGACTTCTTCGAGGCGCGCCGACAGAATGTCGAGATTGTGCCCATCTCCGGCGCGGCGGAGATCGCGCCACTGCTCGGAATCGCCGAGCTCATCGTCGACATCACGTCGACCGGCTCGACCCTCAAGGTCAACGGGCTGCGCGAGATCGGAACGCTCCTCACCTCCCGTGCCCAGCTCGTCACGAAAAGTGATGCCGTCTTCGGGGAGGCGAAGGGCGAAGCGCTCGACTCGCTCATCATGGCGCTCGATTCGGTCGTGAGAGCGCGCGGGAAGAGATACCTGATGGCGAATGTACCGCGGAAGTCACTCGACGCCGTCAAGCGGATCATCCCCGGCATCAACGGCCCGACCGTGATCGACATCCTGAACGGCGGTGACCGCGTCGCCGTGCACGCGGTGGTGGATGCCGGAACCGTCTACAAAACCATGGGGGCGCTCAAAGGCCTCGATGCCACTGGCATTCTCGTCACGCGAGTGGAGCGCCTGCTGCCGTGAGGCCGACAATCGAGACAACGCGTTTGAGATACACTGGCACATTGAGCGCGTTATCGGACGTCGAGCGCGCTTCTCTCCTGCAGAGGACGAGTGCGGCGAGCTCAGCGGTGCGTGAACGCACGGAGGAAATCGTGCGCCGCGTGCGACTCGATGGCGACTCCGCGCTGCGCGAGATGGCCCGCGCATACGACGGAGTCTCGCTCGATTCCCTCGAGGTGCCGGCCGAGGTTCGCCGGCGGGCGCTCGCCGGGATCGATCCGGGGCTGAGAACTGCTCTCGAGCGTGCAGCGCGGAACATCGAGCTGGTTCACTCCACCGATCCGCCGCGGACCGTGGAAGTCGAAACCGAGCCGGGCGTGACGATCGGGCGGCGGCCCGATCCCTTGCAGCGTGTCGGGATATACGCCCCGGGCGGGCGCGCCGCGTATGCGAGCAGCGTGCTCATGGCGGGAATCCCCGCGCGCGTCGCCGGAGTCCCGGAGATCTTTCTCTGCTCTCCGCCCCAAAAAGATGGATACCCGGCACGAGCGGTGCTCGCCGCCTGCGAGATCGCCGGCGTGGATCGTGTCTTCGCCTTGGGCGGCGCTGGCGCGATCGCGGCGATGGCTTACGGCACCGAAAGCGTTCCACGTGTCGACAGAATCGTAGGGCCGGGAAACGCGTACGTCGCCGAGGCGAAGCTCCAGGTCAGCAGAGACGTGGGGATCGATTCGCCCGCCGGGCCGAGCGAGCTGCTCGTGATCTGCGACGCCGGCTGCGACACCGATACGATCGCCCGCGAAGTGACCGCGCAGGCGGAGCACGATGTAAATGCTTGCGTAGTAGTCGTGGCGCTCGACGACGGGACTGCGTCGGCTGTAAGCGCCGCTATCGGGGAACTGCTAGCGACCGGGCCGGCCCGCAGCGTGGTCCGCGCCGCCCTGGAGCAAAACGGAGGCGTCCTCAGTGCCGGCTCCATCGCCGAAGCGATCGCCTTCGCCGCCGAATTCGCGCCCGAGCACCTGTTGCTCGCGCTCAACGATGCGGAGCGTGTGCTTCCCGACATCCGAAACGCGGGCTGCGTCTTTGTCGGTGAATCGGCGTCGGTGGTTTTCGGCGACTACATCACCGGCGGCAATCACGTCCTGCCGACGGGCGGACTGGCGCGCAGCTACTCCGGTCTTGGCCCACTCGACTTCGTTCGCTGGACGTCGTACCAGAAGGTGACCCGTGACGCCGCCCAACGCCTTGCCGAGGATACCGCGATTCTCGCCGGCGCTGAGGGCTTGCCGGAGCACGCGGCCGCAGCGCGCGGCTGGAACGCTCAATGCTGACCGCCAACCGTATTGGCGGGGCCGGCTCGATCGCGGACCTCGCGCGCGAAAGCTATCGCGGAATCGCGCTTTATTCTCACCCTCAGGGGACGTGTGCCGTCGACTTGAGCGACAACACGAACCTCTGGGGCGCACCACCCGCAGCATTGCGCGCGCTGGCAGCGGTGGGACAAGGTGTCGTGGCGCGGTATCCGACCGCCTACGAGCCGGCACTGGTGAAGGCGCTGGCTGATTATGCCGGCGTGTCCGCCGAGATGATCGCCTGTGGCTGCGGCTCGGATGACGTGCTGGACTCCGCCATTCGCGCTTTCGCCAAGCCGGGCGAGCTGCTGTGTCTGCCCGATCCATCATTTGGGATGATCCCGTTTTTCGCGCGGGCGAACGGGCTCCGCCCCGTCGCCGTTCCGCTCACCCGGCGGCTCGACATCGACGTGGACGCGATGCTCGAGACGAATGCGCGTATCATCTATCTCTGCTCGCCCAACAATCCGACGGGTGGAGCGCTGCCCCGGAAAACGGTCGAGCGGATCGTCGAGGGAGCGAGGGGACTCGTGATCATCGATCAGGCGTACGTCGAGTTCGGGGGAGAGAGCTTCACCGACCTCGCCGCGAGCGGCCGCCCGGTGCTGGTCACGCGAACGATGTCCAAGGCGTTCGGACTCGCCGGCCTGCGGGTGGGCTACGGCATCGGCTCGCCGGAGCTGATCGCTGAAGTTCTCAAGGCGCGTGGCCCGTACAAGGTGAACGCGCTGGGTGAGCGCGCGGCGATCGCGGCCCTCGAGAGTGACCAGCCGTGGGTGGCCGATGGCGTGAATGCAGTCATCGCCAACCGCTCCGCTTTCCGTGCCGAGCTGGCGAAGGGGGGAATCACTTCCCTGGATTCAGCGGCCAATTTCGTGCTCGTGCCCGTCGACAATTCCGACGCGCTCTCCCGAAGGCTCGAGCGCGCGGGAATCCGGGTGCGCGCCTTCGCGGGTCTCCCCGGGATCGGCGACGCGATACGGATCGCGATTGGACCCTGGGACATAATGCAGCGCTGCCTCGACACGTTGACGGAGGAGGTCGTTGCACACAGGACGACGTCGGGAGAAGCGCCATGACGAGTCTCGCGATCTTCGATTATGGCGCCGGCAACCTTCACTCGCTGGCGAAGGCGATCTCAGTTGATGACAGAAGCGTCGTG
The DNA here is from genome assembly GCA_043781715.1 of Gemmatimonadaceae bacterium. GTDB lineage: Bacteria > Gemmatimonadota > Gemmatimonadetes > Gemmatimonadales > Gemmatimonadaceae > UBA4720. The sequence goes on along the minus strand of JAYWBE010000041.1, from coordinate 338 downwards.
ATCGAGACGGATCTCCGCGCGGCGATGGCGGCCGATATTGTGGTGCTCCCCGGAGTCGGGGCGTTTGGTACCGCTGCCAGCGCGATGAAGAACGAGCAATCGTATCTCCGCTCGGCGCTCGCTGATGGGCTGCCCTGTCTCGGCATTTGTCTCGGCATGCAATTGCTGTTCGACGTGAGCGAAGAGGCGCCGGGCAAGGGAGTCGGTCTGATCCCGGGCAACGTCACCCGGCTCCGCGCGTCGAAGGTTCCCCACATGGGTTGGAACGACATCGAGTGGCGGGACAGCTGGAATGGACAAAACGGCGCCGGGCTCGAAACAGCGTATTTCGCCAACGC
>JAYWBE010000040.1:0-7785 GCA_043781715.1 Gemmatimonadaceae bacterium | reverse complement strand
AGCGAGCCTTGCTCGCCGTGCTCGTGCGGGGGCGCGGACCGTCCTGCTCCCGACACACTCGAATTGTTCGGCGCGCTGCCGCTCGCCGTCCGGGTTGTGCGACGCGGTTCCTTTCTCTGGGCCGGTCTCTTCCGCTTGCTCAAAATTTCCACCCCTTGAGTGTCTTGATCGCCTTCTCCAGCGCGACGCGTTGATCGGGGTGCTCGGCCGTCGCCAGCAATTCTTCGTACGTGTCGATGGCGAGATCGACCGCCTGGTAGTCGTGCTCCGCGCCCGCCAGACTCGCCGCGTTGTCGGCAAGATTCGCCTTCGCGAGCTGGTCCTGTGGGAAGCGCGATGACACCTGCTGCCAGCGCGCCACGCGCTCCCTCGGATTCGATTCCGCCAGCGCCCACAGGTGCCAGGCGCCCCTGTTCCCGGGATCGGATGCGATCGCGCGCGAGGCGAGATCGCCCACTGCTTCCGGGCCCGCGCCGATCAGCCAGTAGTGATTCGCCAGCGCGACGAGCGCCTTCGCATCATCGGGACGCTCAGCCACCGCGCGCTCGAGAGCGGGCAGCGGATCAACAAGCTCTTCGCCGGCTGGAGATACGTGCGCTTCAGTCATGTGTGAGAGGCGTGCGGCCCAGTCAGGTTTCTTTCATGGTAAAACACCGTTGCTGACTTCATACAAATCTCGAATCCGACGGAATAGCTCCCGGGCTTAAGGCTGTAAAGCCGGAAGCTCCCTGCTTCGGAATTGTACCACTCGGAGGTTTCGGTATTGGACGGCCCTAAGGTTTCGGTATTCTATGACCCAAAGGTAACGGTCAATCTCGACTCCAAGAATCAAGCTGGACATTCCGTGCGCGGCACCCTACCATTCAATTGTTGCTGGACAATTCCGGCGGTCGATAGTACCATTCTTGTACCAGCGCAGCCTAGCAGCGCGCCATTCCATACAGAATAGGGTTCCGGTAATCGCGTGAGTTTTGAGCCGCGGTGCACGTGAGCCATTCGAGCAGCACTTTTCTTCTCAGCCACACCACAACTGCATGAGCGAACGTCGACGTCCTTTTCGTCGCGGCCGGAGGTCTCGTCCGTCCGGCAATCAACCACAAACTCCACTCTCCGAATCCTACAGTGATGTAGATCCGTACCTGGAGCCCATGGATTCTTCGACACCCACCCCCGACGCAGCGCAGATACCCGACGCGCGCGACAATATGACATCACCAGCCATTCCTTCTCCCATTCCCACTCCTCCTCCCAATGCCGCGCCCAACGCGGCGGCGAATTCCGAATCCAATTCCAGCGCCGACGATTCGCCCAATGGATCGAGCGACACCGGCGCTTCCCCACAGCAGCAACAGGCCCCGTACAATCCGCAGACATCGGGCGGGGGGGGCGGGAGCGGCGGCGGAGAAAGGGGCGGCCAGCAGCAGCGCGATGGCAATCAGCGGCATCCCGGTGAGCGCGGCGACAACCGCAACAACGGACGACGCGGCCGCAATCAGCGCGGACGCGGCAGGCAGCGCCCGCAGAGCGGACCACGCGGGGGAGGAGGAGGAGGAGGAGGCGGTGGCCCTAGCGGTGGCGGCGGAGCAGAGCAGGCATCGCGTGCACCAGTCGCTCCTGTCATTCCGGATGGAGAGACCACGGGATGGTTTGATCCGCAGCGCGAAGGCGGCTTCATTCGCCGCGCCGCCAACAGCTACCTCGCCGAGCCGGGCGATGCGTACCTGCCGACGCAGGTCACGCGGCAGTACATGCTGCGCCGCGGAGATCAGGTTCTCGCCACCACCGGACACGATCATCGCAATCGAGTACTCGTCGTCGACATCCAGCAGATCAACGGCGCAGATCCGGCGGAAGCGGCACGACGCCCCGATTTCGGATCGCTCACCGCGTCGTATCCCGAGCGCAAGCTCAAACTCGAGACGGGAAAACCCGCCAAGACCGGCCCCGAGCTGACGCGCCGCGCTATCGATCTCATCGCGCCAATCGGGTACGGCCAGCGCGCACTCATCGTCGCCCCGGCACGCGCCGGCAAGACCATGCTCCTCCAGGCGATCGTCGAAGGCGTAGCGATCAACCACCCACAGGCTACCCTCCTCGTTCTGCTCGTGGACGAGCGCCCCGAGGAAGTGAGCGAGATGATCACCTGGGGCTATGGCGAGGTTGTTGCCTCCAGCTTCGACATGCCCGCGGTTCGTCACACGGACGTGACTGAAATGGTGCTCGAGCGGGCGCGCAGACTCGTGGAGCTAGGCAAGGATGTCGTCATTGTATTGGATTCCATTACCCGCATGGCGCGCGCTTACAACACCGTGGAGCGCGGCACCGGCCGCACCCTCTCCGGCGGACTCGATTCATCCGCGATGGCGAAACCCAAGGCCTTCTTCGGCTCGGCGCGGTCGGTCGCTCCGGAGCACGGCGGCGGGTCACTCACCATCATCGCAACCGCGCTCGTCGAGACCGGATCACGCATGGACGACGTCATCTTCGAGGAGTTCAAGGGCACCGGCAACTGCGAGATCAAGCTCGATCGCTCCCTTTCCGAGAAGCGAATCTTCCCCGCGATCGATGTCGCAACCAGCGGCACGCGTCGTGAAGACAAGCTCTTCCGTCCTGATCAGCTAGAGCATGTCTACACACTCAGACGAGGTCTTCAGCAAATGCCCTCCAGCTCGGCGATGGAGTGGCTCATCAAGCGCATTGCGGCGACGCCAAGCAACGACGCGCTGCTGGAAGGTCTGTAGAGAGGCTCGCTCGCTGCTGCGGTTCTCCGCCGCGATCCTCTTCGTTCCGGCAGTACTCGCGTCGCAGGCTGCGCAACCCTTAGCGTCGAGCCACCCTGAAGTAGTAAACCTCACGCTCAAGGGCGTGAAAGTCGTGAAGCAAAGCGACCTCCTTCAGAGCATCTCCACCACGTCTTCGCACTGCAACGGCTTCGTCCTCGTGCCGTTCTGCTGGATCAGCAAGGCGAAGTACTTCTACACCAAGAACTACCTCGATCACAAGGAGCTCGAGCGCGACGTGCTCCGAGTGCGCGTCTTCTACTGGAAGCGCGGCTACCGGGATGCTGAAGTGGATACGGCGGTGGTTCCAAGGGGACGCAACCAGGTCGGCGTCACATTCCTCATCAAGGAAGGTCCGCCGACGATCGTCTCCGACATCATCGTCAGCCAGCCGACGCCGCTACTATCGCAAAGGGAGATCGACAAGCACGTAGTGCTGGGCAAGAACGGCCCGCTCAATCTGATCAGGCTCGACTCGTCGCGGATCTTTCTGCAATCAACACTATTTGACAAGGGATACGCCGACGCCGAAGTGGACACGTCGGTCGTCATCGATACCGCTTCGCGCACGGCGGTGGTCAAGCTCACGCTCAATCCGAAATACAAAGCGACGGTCGAGGACATCGTCGTCCAGGGCAACGATGACGTGAGCGAGCGCACGATCAGGAAATCGCTGACCTTCCACATCGGCGACATCTTCCGCCGCTCCGAGATGCTCCGCAGCCAGAGAGCGCTCTACGAGTCGAATCTCTTTCGCCGCGCCGCCATCGAGCCGCGTCCGCCAATCGACATCGCCACTCCCGACTCGGCGAAGGTGGTCGTCGTCACCGTGCAAGAGGCACCTCCGCGGGAGGCGCGCCTGAGCGCCGGATTCAACACCATCGATTTCTTCCAGGTCGAAGGACGCTTCACTCACTACAATTTCGGGGGCGGGGCCCGGCGACTCGACGTCCAAGCGGCGGTGGGAAATCTTCTCGCCAGCTCGCTCAACGGACGCGGCATCTTCCGCAACGCATCCGTCCCGCAGACGAGCAGCCTCGCGCGCTATTTCGTTCCGACCTACAACGCCAGCATCGACCTGCGCCAGCCGTGGTTCGGTTCGCCCCACAACGAGCTGGCGCTGAGCCTGTTCACGCATCGCCGCAGCGCGCCCGGCATCTACGTCGATCGCGGCTATGGAACGAGCCTCACCTTCACGCGGGACCTGACTGACCGTGCGCCCGCGAGCCTGAATTACAGGTTCGAGATCAGCGAGGTCGACGCGGGCGATGTGTATTTTTGCATCAACTACGGAGTATGCGACGCGCCGACACTCGAGGCGCTGCGCGGCAACCAGCGGCTCTCGCCATTCGCGATCACTTCGTCGATCGACCGCACCAATGATCCCTTCTCGCCCAACCGGGGATACCGCGCCAATGCAAGCGTCGAGCACGCGTCCGCATTCACGCTCTCCGATTTCCGTTACAACCGCGCGACGCTCGATGGTGCGGGCTTCTATCAGGTGCGAAAGCGCGGCGCGATCGGCGTGCACGCTCGTGTCGGCTGGGTCAGTCCGCTGGGCAGTACCACGCAGGCCGTTGGTGTCAGCGCAGCGTTCGGCGATGGAATCCTCCATCCGAGAAAACGATTCTACGCGGGCGGATCGCACTCGGTGCGCGGCTTCGGTGAGAATCAGCTGGGGCCGCGCGTCCTCACGATTCCAATCGGCATGCTTCAGTCGCACGATAGCCTGAACGCCGCCTGCACCTCGGGAACCGACGTCACGGCGTGCGATCCCAATGCGGGGAATCTCAAGGACCGCGACTTCGAGCCGCGTCCGCTGGGTGGAAATTTCGTGGTTGAAGGGAGTCTCGAGGGGCGCTTTCCGGTGTGGCGTGACCTGATTGGGGCGGCCTTCCTGGACGCCGGATTGGTCCAGCAGAAGACCAATCCGACCCTTCCCAGGCGCAGGGCGGCCATAACCCCCGGGCTCGGGGTACGGTACCATTCTCCTGTAGGCCCAATCCGTGCCGATATAGGCCTCAACCCCGGGGCCACCGAGTCCCTGCCGGTTGTAACTGAGAATATCGTGAATGGCCAGAAGACCCTCGTCACCCTACAACAGCACCGAGCCTACGCGCCCTCCAAAGGCGGGGGGATCCTCAACCGGATCGTCCTTCACCTTTCCATTGGCGAAGCGTTCTAACAGGTGGTGGGTGCGGCTCCTCCTCGGAGTCGCGGTGGTGGCGTTGCTGCTGGTCGGCGGTGTCTATCTGGTCACCAACAGCGACTGGGGTCGCGAGCGCGTCCGGCGCTACGTCGAGGGGCTGATCCAGAGAAACAGCCACGGCATCGTTCACATCGGCAGCGTCACGGGAAATCTCCTGCACGGAGTGACGCTCCACGATCTAGTGATTACCGACAGCGCCCGCGCGCCGTTCGTCAAAGCCGACGAGATCTGGGCCAAGTACAGCCTCGGCACGCTACGGGGGAAAAAACTCGAATTCAACGACGTAAAGCTTGTCCGCCCGATCATAGTGATCGACAAACAGCCGGGCGGAAAGTGGAATTACGATCGGATCTTTCCGCGCGATACGGTGACGCGCGCTGGAGTGAAGAGGACCGGATGGGGAACGTGGATCCGCTTCGGCAACGTCACCGTGGTCAACGGAGATCTCACCGTGCGATCGCCATGGGATCCTGGCAACGCCACGCCCGCCGAGCGCGCCGACAAGGTTCGAGCTGCCCTCGGGCCGGAGGGCAGGCTCAAGATTTTGCAGGTCGCCAAGGGTTATCAGAAGGAGTCGAGCTTTCATAGCATCAACGGATTGTTTCCGCTTGTGCGGCTGGAGGATCCGGCATACAGGTATCGCCTGATCGATGTTGCGGCACTGAAGATGATCGCCGAGCCCTTCCGTCCGCCCGTTGCCGACGTGCGGGGGTTGACCGGCACGTTCGATTTCACGGACGATTCCGTGTGGTGGAAGGGAGCGCGGGTGACGTTTCCCGCGACGCGGGCGAGCGGTGATGGACGCTACTACATGGAATCGGGCGATCTGCATCTGCGGCTCCACGGTGATCCGGTGCGGACCGCCGACATTCGCTGGGCAATGCCCAACCTCCCCGAGAATGGATCCGGGAGACTCGACTTCGGACTGGACTGGACCGGCAGCAAGAGCGTGTACCTGGCGCAGAACATGGACGTGACGCTCGAGAAGTCACACATCGCTGGAAAGATCGAGGCGACTGTGACAGACACGATCGCCTACCGCGATGCGAATCTGAGCTTCGCCAATCTCGATACGCGGCTGCTGACCCGACTCTTCCCGACGATGACATTCCCGCGGCCGCTGACCCTGACCGGCAAAGCGGCGTTTGATGGCGGAGAGCACGCGCTGAGAGTGAATGGAGATGTGGTCGTGGACGACCGCCTCTCGGGGCGAAGCCACCTCTTGGCTGTCGGTGTGATGGGATTGTCCAAGGGCATTTTCACCGCGCGCGATCTGCACGTGCGCATGTTGCCTTTGCAAATGGGGCTCGCCAAGGCGATCGCTACAACCCTGAAAGTGGGTGGCACTCTTACTGGCACCGCCACTCTCAATGGGTCTTCCGCGGCCATCATGACGGCGCAGACGCTCGACGTCACGCACGTCGAGAACGGGGCGCTGTCGCGCGCCACTGGTCGCGCCGCGATGCGCGCGCGCGGCTTGCCCTGGTACGACGTCGATGTCGTGATGCATCCACTCGCTCTCGCCACCCTCGGCCGCTTCATGCCGAGCGTGGGACTGCGTGGCAGCGGCAGCGGCCCGGTGCGGCTCAAGGGATTCGAGAACGCCCTCGCGATCAACTCGCAGCTCACGTTCACCGATGGTGGCTTCCTGGACCTGCGCGGAACGGTCGATCTCGCGAGCAAGGAGGGCGGCTACAACCTCGACTTCGATGCGAAGCAGCTGAACGCGAGCACGGTCTCAACGAAGGGTCCGAAGACTTCGCTCAATGCGGTTGGGTCAGCGCGTGGACGCGGGTTCAATCCCGCGACGATGCAGGCGCAGCTCGTCGCCGATGTCGGCGCATCATCGATCGACACCGTTTCGATTGATCGCGCCAACGTCAGAGTCGCGATCGCCAATGGATTGGCGCGGATCGACACGCTGGCGGTCGATCTGCCGCAGGGTATCGTGGAGGCGAAGGGTACGATCGGACTCGACGCCACGCATTCGGGAACACTGTCGTATCACGTCGCCATCGACTCGCTTTCGCGTTTCGCGGGGCTGATCTCCACCGACACGAGCGTCGTTCGTCCGCGACCCGGTATCCTGGCGCGCCGGATCCAGAAGGCCAGGGCCGACTCCTCACGAATCGCTCGCGCCACGGAAGTCGAACGCGCGGTGACAGGAATGCCGTTGCCGCACACTGTGGTCGATACCCCGGCGGCTGTGCACAAGAGCGATCTATCGGGGTCCGTGCGGGCGGATGGCGTGGCCACGGGCAGCATCAGAAACTTCAGCGCGAAGGGAACTGCGTCCGGCTCCAACATCGTCGCTCGCGGAAACACAGTCGGCTCCTTCGCCGCCGACTACGACTGGATCAATGCGCGAACTCCGCAGTCGCAGGTCAGCATCAACGCGCAAGCCAGATCAGTTCGCGCCGTCGGCTTCGATCTCGACAGCGTCGGCGCGAAGCTCACCTACCGCAAGCCGAATGGCACCGTGCAGCTCGTCGTCAGTCAGGACAACGCGCGCACCTACAGCGCCAACGCGGCGTTCACGCTCGACAAGATTCGCAACGCACTGACGCTGAATACTCTCAAGCTTCAGTTCGATACGAGCGTGTGGGCGAGCACTGGAGTCGCGGCGCTGCACTGGGGTCAGGCCGGGTTAGAGGTAGAGCGTCTCGAGCTACGCAACGGAGTGAACGGACGCATCTACGTCAACGGGTTCATTCCGAAACAGGGCAACGCCAATCTCGACATCGCGATCGACAACCTGAATGTTGGCGACGTGATCGCGCTGACGCAGAGCGGCAT
>JAYWBE010000039.1:0-2528 GCA_043781715.1 Gemmatimonadaceae bacterium | reverse complement strand
GCTTGATGGTGCGCATAGTTGCCGTTGAGAGTTGGATCGCTGTAACCACCCCTCTCAAATCGCCCCTGAGCAGCGTGATGTCGGATGCCGCGATGGCGACATCAGTTCCGGTTCCCATCGCGATTCCAACATCAGCCTGAGCGAGCGCTATGCTGTCGTTAATTCCGTCTCCTACCATACCGACCACCGTCTTTCCCTGCTGGAGATTCCTGACCTCGCGCGCCTTATCTTCGGGTAGGATCTCCGCTCTGACATCGGATATGCCAACCTCTCGAGCAACGGCCAGCGCGGTGCGTCTGTTGTCTCCAGTCATCATCACGATGCGGAGTCCCATTCTTTTGAGATCGTCCACGGCGCCCGAGGCTTCGGGCTTGACCTTGTCTGCGACCGCGACGACCCCCGCGAACTTTCCGTCGATGGCGGCGAACATCGGGGTTTTCCCGGCTTCGCTCAACTTCGTGGCCATCTCTTCCGACTCGGCCACTGAGATTCCTCTGTCGGCCATTAATGCGCGGTTGCCCAACAGAACGTTATGCCGGTCCACTGTAGCTTCGAGGCCCTTACCAGCGACGGCATTGAAGCTCGCCGGTGAAACGAGGTTGAGGCCGCGCGCCCCTGCGGCTCGAACGATTGCCTCACCAAGTGGATGCTCGCTTCCCTTTTCCGCGGATGCGATGAGCCTGAGGAGGTCATCCGCATCGCGACCAGCGGCGGGAATGAGATCGGTCATCTCCGGCTTGCCGGTGGTGATAGTTCCGGTCTTGTCGAGCAGTATTGTCTGCATTTTTTGGGCAGTCTCCAGCGCCTCTCCACCTTTGATGAGCACACCGTTCTCTGCGCCCTTACCCGTACCGACCATTACCGCAGTCGGAACACTCAGTCCAAGCGCACAGGGACACGCTATTACCAAGACTCCGATCGCATTTACGAATGCGAGAGTAAAACGTACTGAAGGGTCGGCCAACAGGAACCAGGCGACAAAAGTGGCGACGGCGACCACAAGAACTATCGGCGTGAAGATTCCGCTGATCACGTCCGCCAGGCGTGCGATCGGAGCTTTCGAGCCCTGCGCATCCTGAACCATCCTGACGATCTGCTGAAGAGCGGTATCCCTACCAACCTTCGTGGCCTCGAACTGAACCGAGCCAGTTTTGTTGATGGTGGCGGCGAAAACGGCGTCGCCCTTCGATTTCTCTACGGGCAAACTCTCTCCGGTGAGCATCGATTCGTCAATCGCTGACGCTCCCTCCGTGATAGTGCCGTCCACGGGAACCTTTTCTCCCGGACGCAGGACGACAATGTCCCCGGGGATCACTTCTTCCACCGGAATGTCCTGCTCCTGCTGGGTTCCTTCCGTAGTGCGGATAATGCGCGCCGTCTTCGGCTGGAGCCGCAGGAGCCCGCGGATGGCTTCCCCGGTTTGACCTTTCGCGCGCGCCTCGAGCAGCCTCCCGAGCAGGATTAGCGCAATGATGACGCTAGCAGCTTCGAAATAGACAGGTACCATCTTCTGGTCCGTTCCCATTCCGCTCATGCTCGCCGTTCCGGCTCCAACGGTCTCGGCGAACACGCGGGGAAAGAGGGTGGCTACAACGCTATATATGTAGGCGGCCCCAGTCCCAACCCCGATCAGCGTGTTCATGTCCGCGGCGCGGTGGCGAAACGCAGCCCAGGCACCACGGTAGAATTGACCACCCCCGTAGAACACCACCGGAGTGGTCAGGGCGAGCTCAAGCCAGTTTACCCAACGCGGTCCAACGATTGTGAAGCGGCCGTGCGACATCCCCATCAGTAGAACTGGCGCGGACAGCAGCGCGGAAACGATGAACTTGCGTCGCAGCCCCAGATACTCGGCGCGACGCGCGGACTCCTCGGAATCCACCGCTGAGTCACCGCTCCCGCTCGGAATCTCTCGAACCGAGTATCCGAAATCTTCGATGCGCCGGCGAAGCGCCTGGAGGTCGACGGCGCCGGGCAGATACTCGACGCGAACCTGCATCGTAGCGAGGTTGAACGAGGCGCTGACGACGCCGCGACTTCTCTCCAGATAGGTCTCCAGTGGTGACGCCGATCCGGACGGTCGTGCGGAATCATCAACTATGAACTCGACGCGCGCGGTACCAGCTGTTCCGTAACCGATGTCTTTGACCCGAGACATGAGATCACGAATGCTCGTCGCATCGGGATCGTATTCGACCGTCGCACGGGAGGTCGCCAGGTTCACGCCCGCGCTACGAACGCCTGGTGCAGAGGAGAGGGAACGCTCGATCCTTTGCGCGCACGAGGCGCAGCTCATGCCGGTTATGGGGAGGTCCACTCGTTCCGCGCCGCCGTCCGGCGTGCTGCGAGTATGTCGTGCCCGGTCTGGTTTAGTTGCAGCCTTATCGATTACTGGCGTAGCGGCTTCTCCAGTGGCCGGGTCAACCACCTCTTGTGCCGCTTGACTGTCCGGCGTACTTCCCGGGATTCGCATCAAAGGCCTGCTTGCAGCCCTTGGAACAAAAATAGATTGTGCGGCCGTTGAACTC
>JAYWBE010000038.1:0-2536 GCA_043781715.1 Gemmatimonadaceae bacterium | reverse complement strand
CAAACTGTCGAGCTTCACATATTCGGGGCGCCATCCAACTGCTGCCACAGAGTTGACCCAGTCCATTGATCTCTTGCTGTCGACGTCCTCGAGGCGAAATCCGCGCGATCCGGGAATTCTGGAATAAGTATTTCGAGGCACCCGGGACGCGTGTCTCGCCGGATAACTACCGGAACATGATCTCGGATCCGTCCGAGATCGCGTGCCCCAATCTTGTGCCGACCGAGAGCATCTCGTGACCAGGATGTAGCTGCGACGGAGAAGGCGAGGGCGCGGATTCTGCGCCCTCGCCTTTGCTTTATTCTACTTTGGGGCTCCAAGCGTCAGCAGAAACGGGCCCTGCCCATGTAGCTGAATTACTGAGGGACCACCCGCTGCGCTGCCGCCGAAGTGTGCGTGCCGCGGCGGAATGTAGAAGAAATCACCGGGTGAATAGGTTTTGACGGCGTTCCAATCCGCCGAGTTCCCCATTCCGAGCAGGAACGTGCCCGACACCACTGTCAGGTTCTCGACGCCCGGATGCCAGTGAACCGGAAACCTGTATCCGGCAGGGAACAGAAGACGCAGGACGTAATCACCTTTCACGCCCGGATCGCCGTGTAGAACGGCGAGCTTCATTCCGGGGTCGAACCCCGCCGGCGCGAAGTCACTCCAGGTGAGCGAGCTGTTGGCCAGCATCTGCACGCTGCCCATTTCCATTGGAGCCGCGGCGGATGCCGCCGCCGGCAGCGGAGCGGATGTGACAGGCGCATCGAGTGCCACCCGCCATTTCCCGTTGATCTTGTGCCAGATGGTGACGTAGTTGCCCGCGTCGGTCATCTTGCCCTGGGGCGAATCAGACGATTCGGTGTACGTGCCGTACTCCGTCGCTACCGTCGCACTCGCGACGTCGATCTTCGTCGGCGTCCACTGCAGAACGAGACCCGGCGTTTTCACCGCCTCGGTCCAGTTTCCACGAATTGCCGCCGCTCCCCTTGCCAGTGGTGCGTGGGACATCATCACGACCGCATCCGGAGCCATGATAGCCATTATCTTGTCGACGTCTTGCGCGGCGATATCCCGTTGCCATTGATCCGACAGCGCGCGTATCGCGCGGGCGTCACTCTGCTGGCCGCGAGCCGTGGGTGCGGCTGTCGCGATCACCAGCGCGGCCAGCGCCATCCGTGCCGCAGTCCTTCCTCTGCTGTTCATCTTGTCTCCTCTGTACCGGGTGGGAGTGGGAGGTAAAACAAGTAACCTGGGGTGTCCACCTTAGACCCATCTGATCGCCACGTCAAGCTTCGATAGTGGGAGCGCCGAGGCGTTGGTAAGAATATGTCATTTGGCCGCGACGTAAATCGCCGCCCCAATGACCAGCAGCCCTCCAACAATCGCGTACGATCCCAGGACGTCGTGCAACAGCATCACGCCGAGTAACGTGCCGACGACCGGCTCGAAGTTGAGAAATACACCGGCCTGCGACGCCGGAACGCGCGCCAGTCCCCAGTTCCACAAATAGGTTGTGACGGTCGTAGCAAAAAGCCCCAATACCACGAGTGACGCCCACGTGCGCACAGAGAGGTGAATCGGCGGAAGTCCTTCGAAGGCAATCACCCAGACGAAAACCATCAACGTGCCCGCCGTCATTACATACGCACTCGCGTTCACGGGAGAATAACGCCCCGTTTTCATCAGCCCCTGAGTGATGAGGATCCAGCCAACCCCCGCGAGCAGCGACACCGCGACCAACAGATCTCCGCTCAGGCTCGCCTGAGCGCCACCCTCTCCACTCGACGCTCCAAAGGCGATGAGGGCTGTGCCCAGCATCGAAGCGAATAACGCGAGCCACCGTCCTTTGCTCACATGTTCGTGGGCGAACAACACTGATCCCGCCGCCAATAAAACCGGCAGCGCGCCGATCATGAGGGAAGCGTGTGAGACGGTCGTACGAGCCAGGCCGGCGAACTGAATCAGAAACTGCACCGGCACACCTACCAACGCCGCAACGAAGATAAGAGTGAAATCCTGGCGGGCAATCCGCGTCTCGGCGTTTCGCAACGCTCGCCACGTTACTGGCGCGAAGCCGATCGAAGCGAATAGAAATCGGTAGAGTACCAGCTGCCCCACCGACAGCTCGATGAGCGCCCACTTCCCGAAAAGAAAGCCGGTGCCCCAGATAGATCCGGCCGCGGCCAATGCGGCGAACGCGCGTCCGCTCGTAGTAGCCGCGGGAATCGCCTGACGCTTAGTATTCAATCAATTCTCATCGAGATCCCTCATCTTATCAAACTCCGCCGAGCTCGGTGGCGCTCCCGCTGATTGTCGCCTTTGCAGCCCCGCCCGCGAAAGCGGCATTGGATTCCTACGATGACACGCATTCCCCGCGACCTCGGCGCCGCGCGATATCTGGATCTCTTCATCGTTGGCGGCGTGTCCGCCGTCCTGGCCATCAGGTTCATTCTCCGAGTCACCGGCTACCCAAGTTTGGGCGGCGCGAGATTTCACATCGCCCACATGCTTTGGGGAGGCTTGTTGATGGCGGCGGCGCTGCTCGTCT
>JAYWBE010000037.1:0-7823 GCA_043781715.1 Gemmatimonadaceae bacterium | reverse complement strand
ACTGATAATCCGGGTGATCGACCTTCGAGTTGAGCAGCTCCATGCACAGCGTCACGCCGTGCCGCTCTGCGACTGGGATAAGGGGAGCGAGTCCGCGCACACAGGTCGCGCGTCCGTCATCGTCGCTCTGTCCGGCACGGCTTCCGGAAAAGCAGATCACGTTCGGCACTCCCGCGGCGGCAGCGAGCGGAATCGCCCGTTGATAGGCGGGGATGAGCCAAGCATGGTTTTCGACGCGGTTGAACCCCTGCGTCAGACGCGTTTCCGGATTCGGTACCGTCGCGTATCCCATCGCGCACGTGAGTCCATACCGCTTTGGGACAGCCCACTCATTCGGCTCGAGGAGCTCCACCGAATCGAGTCCCAGCTCGCGCGCCATCTGCGACAGCTCGTCGAGGGTGAACTTACGGAAGGGCCAGCGCGTGACCGAGAGCTTGAACGCCGCCGCCGGATGTAACGCGTCGCGCTTGATTGTGCGCCGTGCGGCGGCAGCGATAAGATCTGTGGCTTCAACGGGTGCGGGCGCGAGCCCGATGAGTCCCGCGGCTCCGGCGCCCGCTCCCGCGAGAAATGCACGCCGCTTCACGCGGGGGCTGTCACAGGTTTGGCCGCACGCTTGAGCGCTTCGCGCCGAGTTAACTCACTGCTCATCTATCCCTCCGCTGCCATCGTCGCCAATGTGGGAGTCGTCCAGCGCGGTGTCAAGCGACCCCCTCGGGCTGGCATCCGTAGCGCCGAACGACGAAATGCTTCAGATTCTTCGCGGACTCCGCTTCAGAGGTCGCGGAGCGTAGCGCAAAAAGAGCTCGGCCGTCCACTTCTCTCTCACCGAAGAAACGCCATGAGCAACCTCAACATCATCGACATCCTCGTGATCGTCGCGTATTTCCTCGTGCTGTCGGGGATCGCCTACTGGGCGGCGCGCCGCGAGAAGAACGTGAGCGCGGATTACTTTCTTGCGAGCCGGGATGTGGGTTGGCTCGCGGTCGGAGCCAGCCTCTTCGCTTCCAACATCGGGAGCGAGCATCTCGTGGGGCTCGCCGGGACCGGAGCGGCGAGCGGCCTGGCCGTCGGCCACTTCGAGTGGCTCGCGAGCTTCATCCTGTTGCTCCTGGGCTGGCTGTTCGTGCCCTTCTACCTGCGAAGCGGCGTGTACACCATGCCCGAGTTCCTCGAGCGCCGGTACAACCCCGCCGCGCGCTCATACTTCACCTGGGTGTCCATCGTCGGTTACGTGCTCACGAAGATCAGCGTCACGCTGTACGCCGGCGGCGTCGTAATGCGGGCGGTGACGGGCTTCGATTTCTGGACCAGCGCGGCCATCCTCATCGTCATTACCGGGCTTTACACGATTTTCGGTGGACTGCGCGCGGTGATCTATACCGAAGTGATGCAGGCCGTGGTGCTGATCGTCGGCTCGGTGACCCTGATGTTCATCGGTCTTCATGCGGTGGGCGGGTGGTCCGGCCTCCAAGCCAGGGTGCCGCCCGACTTTTTCTCGATGTGGAAACCGACGAGCAACAAAGACTTCCCCTGGACTGGAATCGTCTTCGGAGCACCGATCCTTGGCATTTGGTATTGGTGTACTGACCAGCACATCGTGCAGCGCGTGCTGGCGGCCCGCAACATACAGGAAGCCCGCCGCGGAACGATCTTGGCCGGTTATCTGAAGATCCTTCCGGTCTTCATCTTCGTGCTGCCCGGGATCATCGCCGCCGCCCTTTACCAGGACGTTCGGAACGGTGCGACCGATTCCGCCTACCCGATACTCGTTACCCGCCTTCTCCCGATCGGGTTCAAGGGCCTCGTTCTCGCCGGGATGCTCGCCGCACTAATGAGCTCACTTGCCTCTGCATTCAACTCGTGCTCGACGTTGCTCACGTGGGACGTTTACCGTAAGTGGAGGCCCACTGCGAGCGAAGCGCGGCTGGTGTTCGTGGGGCGCGTGACCACGGTGATTCTCGTGTTTTTGGGGCTCGCCTGGATCCCATTCATGAAGTACGTCTCGCCGCACCTCTACATCTATTTGCAGAGCGTGCAAGCGTACATCGCACCGCCGATCGCGGCGGTTTTCCTCCTCGGACTCCTGAGCCCACGGCTGAACGGAAAGGGCGCTCTCGCGGCACTATGGTCGGGCTTCGTGATCGGTTTTGCGCGTCTGTTGCTCGAGCTTGGGAAGGCGAAGCTGACGAGTGGATCACTCTGGTACTGGCTCGCCAGTATCAACTTTCTTCACTTTGCCGCGCTTCTCTTTCTCTTGTGCAGCGCGATCCTGATCGTCGTGAGTATGATGACGCCTCCTCCGGCAACGGAGCGCGTCGCGGACCTCACACTCCAGACCGTGGCGCCGTCGGCCGCAGTGGTGGTAAGTCCACGAGAGCGGAGTCTGGAAATCGGACTGTCGCTGTTGCTTGCCGCCACAATCGGTGCGCTTTGGTTCGTGTTCCGATGAGGCCCATTATTGATTAGAGCGAGACAGATCTTTCGACGCTAATAAAAAAAGGAAGACGACCTGCCCGGGGCCCCCAGCCTTAAAGCTGATGGCCCTGGGCAGGTCGTCTTCTTTCTGTTTTTCAGTTCGAACCGGGTCTGGTCAATCCGAGGGCGCAATCGATGATTCCCGCCATGCAGTAGGTCTGGGGAAAGTTTCCCCACTGCTCGAGAGTGCGGGGATCGAGATCCTCCGCCAGCAGCCCATGCCGATTGCGCGCGGCGAGCACTCTCTCGAACAGCGCGCGCGCTTCTTTGCGCCGCGCGCCTCCCATTGCCGCCAGCGCCTCGATGTACCAGAAGGTGCAAACGAGAAAGGCGTTCTCCGGATAACCGAAGTCGTCGCGCTCGACGTAGCGATAGACGAAGTCTCCGTGCTTGAGCTGACTCTCGATCGCAACAACAGTTCCAGCAAAGCGCGGATCTCTCGCCCCAAGAAATCCCAGGCGCGGCATCAGCAACAGGCTCGCGTCGAGGGAGTCCCCATCCATGGTCGCGGTAAATGCGTTGAGCTTCGCGTTCCACGAGCGGCGTGAGATCACCTCGTGTATGCTCGTCGCCCGCGACCGCCAGTACTCGGCGCGATCGGCAAGCTTCAGGCGATCGGCGTACTTCGCGAGCCTGTCGCATGCCGCCCAGCACATGATGCTCGAGAAGGTGTGCACGCGCTCGGCGCCGCGCAGCTCCCACAGTCCGGCGTCGGGAACTTCATACAGTCGAGCGGCGTGCTCGCCGAATGGCTCGAGCCTCGCCAGCAGCACCTCGTCGCCCGCCTGGCGCGCGCGCGAATTCAGAAAGAGCGGCTCGGCCGTGAGTACGGCTTCGCCGTAGAGGTCGTGCTGAGCCTGCTCGCTTGCCTTGTTGCCGACGTGTACCGGACCCATGCCTCGATAGCCGGGCAGGCACTTGGCGACGCGCTCGTCCGGGATTGGTCCGCCGTCGATCGCGTAGATCGGAACGAGATGCGCGTCGTCAGTCGTTGCCGCGACGCTTAGGAGGAAGGCGAGGTAGCGCTCGATCGTACGCATCTCGCCGACCCGGCAGAGCGCGTCGGCGGTGAAGTACGCGTCGCGGGGCCAGCAGTAGCGGTAGTCCCAGGTGCGGCCGGTGTTGGGAGCTTCAGGGATCGAGGTCGTCATCGACGCGATGATGGCGCCTGTAGCCTCGTACACATTCAGCTCGAGGGTGATCGCCGCGCGGATCACCGCGTCGCGCCATTCGCTCGGAGCCTGGAGGGAGCGAGTCCAATTGCGCCAATACGCGGTGGTTCGTTCGAGCATTGTGGTGCCGTTGCTGGTCACGTCGCCCACACCGGCGACGGGGTCGTCGAGCCCGAACATCAAAGTGATAGTTTCGTTGACATGGAACAGCGTCCGGTCGACGATCGCCTCTGTCGAAGCGTTGGTGGTGAGCCGGAGCGCTTGATCGCCAGCGTAGCTGATGTGACCGGCCCCGAGCGCGTGCTGGCGTTTCGTGCAACCGTAGTCGGCGGCGGGTTCGACGCGAACGCGGATGTTCGGCATTCCCGCGATCGGCCTCACCTGGCGCACCAGCAGCTTGGGACAAAACAATTCCCCGTCCTTCTGGAAGCGTGGGCAGAAGTCGGTGATCTCGACGCCGCCGCCCTTCGCGTCGTAGAAGCGGGTGATGAGTATCGGAGTGTCGGCGAGATACTGCTGCTCAGTTCTGACCGCGCCCTCCAGCTCGATGGTGAACGCGCCGAGCCCATCGCGCGGCGAGTCGCCCGCGAGCAGCGAGCAAAAAACCGGGTCGCCATCGAAACGTGGGAAGCAGCACCACGCGACGGTGCCCCGAGCGTCGATCAGTGCGCCGATGCTGCCGTTCCCGACAAGTGCCAAGTCGAGCGAATTCACTTACCGGTCGGGGAATGGGTTAGTCGCTAGCATCCACAGAACCGAAGCAGGGAGCTGCCAGCCAACTACGCTGGTTCGCTGGGAGCTTTCATACAGGCGAAATAGTATCCCGAATCAGGCGCTTCTGGGCGTTGCAGCGGTTAATTTCGGCGTCGAGAACTCGTTCTGCGCCTTCCCAGAACGCCACCAGAAAGGCTCCTGGCTACCAGGCTGCAAAGCGATCAGCCCCCTGCTTCGGTTTTTTTGTGGCCAGCCAACGCGACAGACACGCCGCCCAAGCACCAACCGAACTCGAGGCGCTAATGACGCGACGGTGTTAGAGTGCCACATTATCCCGGACCCGATTCCTCGGGCCCGTTCGAGCGGAGAAGAGATTGATGAGGAAGATGTACGCGTTGGCTGCCTGGACCCCCGTGCTTCTTGGTTCTCTCGCGTTGAGCGCGGCACCCGTCGTCGCGCAGAGTCGCACGGTACAACCGGTGCTCGCCTTCCCGGAGCAGGGACTCGACGATCCCGCCGCGTATCAAGGCTACCAGACGCGTTTCTTCCGCGACACGAAGGGGAACGTCGTGCAAGTATATCTTGATGCGCGGAGCGGGCGCGTCGTGAATCTCCTGCCGGACGCGGTGAACGAGAGCGTCGGGTTCACCGTCCGGGATGGATCGGGCAAGCCGATTCGCCTCGAATGGGGATCGGCAGACGCCATCGTGTCGCAGGCAGGCAATCGCCGCACGATCGAGTACCAGCTCGTCGCGAATACACCCCAGATCCTGATCGGGTGGGTCTTGCTCGGCTCCATGCGCGTCGAGCGCGATCTCGGTTATTCGGGGCGCCATCTCGAGCTGTTCGACTGGCCTACGTTCAGATTGCGGGAGCAGGAGGAGCTGATCGCAAATCTGGATCGTCTCGATCCGGCCGAGCGCCAGCGCCAGTTGGGATTTCTCAACGCCGGGCTGACGTCAGATCTGAGGGCGCGGCTCGAGCCGGACCTCATCACTACCGGGGTGCGCGACCGGCGCGGCGTCACCGCGTCTCAGACAACGCTCGACGGAAAAACGAATCTTCAGCTGGATCTGAGCCCCGATCCGCGCGACGCCTCGATGGTCGTAACGGTGCCGATAATCTCGATCCGCGCCAACGCCAACCGTCCGATTCGATTCACCGTCCGCGTGACGACCGACGCGCCGGCGCTTACTCCGCTCGGGCGGGATCAGATATTCAACACTGCGTTTCTTCGCTTCCTGAACGACGCGCGCGTCGCCGCCGATCGCGCGCGCGGCAACGTCGCCAAGAATGCGGACGCCGCCGCGACGGTCTCCCGCTATCGCCTGCTCGAGCGCGACGTGCGTGGGACCGAGCTACTCAGCTCCAAAGAGAAGCTGATGGCCGGGCTCCCCAACTACGCGACGTACTTCGGCCGCGACATGATGATGACCTCGCTGATGATGCAGCCGGTCTGGACCGATGCGATGCCCGAGTTCGTGATCGCGAGCGCGCTGAGAAAGCTCGGCCCGGAAGGAGATGTCAGTCACGAGGAGGCGCTGGGCGGGCAGGCGATCCGTGAGAATTCCGCGGAATACAACACGCACATGGCAGAATATTTCCGTTTGATCCGGCGTGGAAGCCGATCGGCGGCCGACACTGCTCTCGCCCACGCGCGTGCGCCGCTCGCGGATTTGCAGAAAGTGCGCGAGAACTACCACATGCGCGACGACGAATTCCAGCTGCCGGTGGTCGTGGCGCGCTACCTCGGAAATCCCGCGGTGACGGCGGCGCGAAAGAAAGCGTTCCTGATGGATTCGTCGGACGGGGGAGGGCCACGGATCGGACTCCTCCTGAGAGAGCTCGGGCTCGTGGCGACGCTTGCCGCTCCCTACGCGCGCGATCCCGTCGTGCAGAATCTGATCGGATCGCCACGCCTCGATTCGACGCATTGGCGGTCGATCAGCTGGCGCGACAGCAACGCCGGCTACGCGAACGGCCGGTTCGAGATGGACATCAACGCCATCTGGGTTCCTCGCGCGCTGCAGTCGATTGCCGAGATCCTCGCATCATTCCCCGCGATCGGCTTCACGCAGAACGAGCTCGCCGCCGTCGCGCCCGAGGGAGTGGGCGACACGCCGCTTGGCGAGTTCGCGCACGACCCGGTGTTCTTCCAGCGCGCCATCCAGAACTGGAGAGGCGTGGTGCGGTACTTCGTGGTCTCGCTGACGCCCGAGGAGATCCAGACCAAGGTCGCGGCAAAGCTCCAGTGGCTTCCAGCGACGGAGCGCGGGTACTGGCAAGGCGTGCTGGCTGCGACGGGCGCTGACAAGTCGCCGCTCGAGTTTCTCGCGATCTCGCTGGATTCCTCCGGCCGCCCGATCCCGGTGGTGAACACCGATCCCGCCACCTGGCTCTTCCTGAGAGATGGGAGTGACACGACGAGCGCGGCGCTGAGCGCGGTGATGCGAGACGTCCGCGCGATCACGCGCGCCTATCCCGTTGGACTGTTCGTCGACGGTCTCGGTCCGCTCGTCGCGAACGACGCCTACGCACCGCCGACCGTTTGGGACGCGTTCAAACGCGACACGTACCACTCGCCGCGCGTGGTCTGGGGGAGGGAAGTGAACCTCGTGCTGCTCGGACTTGCCAATCAGATCTCGGGAGCGACGGATGCGACGGGACGGCCGCGCGATCCGGCGTTGACTGCGTACGTCACCGAGATGCGCGACGCGTTGCGCCGCGCCAACGCCGCGGTGGAGGCGTCTGGCCTGAAGCACAATGAATTGTGGAGCTACGAGATCAGCGGTGGGACGCTCAAGCCGATACGGTACGGCGCCAGTACCGACGTGCAGTTATGGAATGTCACGGATCTGGCGGTGCAGTTCGTTCTTTCTCGGATTCGGGATTGAGGCGCGATCCGGTATCCACAAAACTGAAGCAGGGAGCTCTCAGCCTTGCAGCTAATAGCCGGTCAGCTTTCATGCTGGCGCTCGCGCTCGCGGGGCCTCTCGCCGCGTGCGCGCCGACGCCCAACAAGGGCGAGACCGTTCTCACCTTCTCGGGCTCGGCCCTCGGCGCCGAGGGGACGCTTGTCGCCAAGCAGTTGAAGCGCTTCATGGAGCTGAATCCGGGCGTACGCGTCGAGCTGCAACGGACGCCCGATGATGCGTCGCAGCGGCACCAGCTCTATGTGCAGTGGCTCAATGCACGCGTCGGAAATCCTTCCATCTTGCAGCTTGACGTTGTGTGGACGCCGGAGTTCGCGGCGGCGGGGTGGGTGCTGCCGCTCGACAAGTACGGGCCGCCCCGAGGGGACTTCTTTCCTGCGACGATCACGGCCAACACGTGGGCGGGGAAACTTTACGCGCTGCCGTGGTTTGCTGACGTCGGGCTCCTCTATCGCCGTACCGACCTCGTTCCGAATGAGCCGAAAACGCTCGAGGAGATGGTGACCAATGCACGGGCGGCGATGTC
>JAYWBE010000036.1:0-2538 GCA_043781715.1 Gemmatimonadaceae bacterium | reverse complement strand
GCCCGACCTCTCTTAATATCTGTCTATTGTATCGCTGCTCCGTGAGAGCTACGAAATGAGTGCGAGCGCGGTAAGGATCACAGCCGTGAGGCCCGACTCTACGTAAACCGCGCGCGCCTGTCGCTGAACCTGCCGCACTTGGGCCGCATCGGGAATCTGCAGCGGCCCATCGTCCATGTCGCGCTGACCGCGCGATGCGAGCCTTACTCACGTCTTGTCGCGGGCCTGGAAGATGCCGAGGGCGCCAACGTAGAACGGGAGAAAGAGCGGAAGCCTCCACACGAGAGGCGCGTGGATGACGATGAGGAGCGCGGCGATCACCGCGCCGACACCCGACGCCACGACTCCGAACACAAGTCGCTTGCGCCGCTCACCCGTCCCGATGTTGGCGATGCGCGCTGAAGAAGACATTTCCATTGGAGTCCTCGACGCTGTTGCTGACGACCCTAGTTTAGCGCCGCGGAGTCCAGCCGGCGTCTGCGAGGTGCTCGGGGCGATGGGCCTGATCCTCCCCTGAAGGTTCGAAAGCGTGCAATGAGCGTGATGGCCGCTGGCGCGTGGTGCCGCTTCGCGCGAGTGGCAGCATAGTCGCGAACTATTGAATAGATCGGAACCGTCTCCGCCAAAAAGGTGACCACAAAGGAGCGCTTGAGCGCGATGCAGCTGATGGCCGTTCCTCAAGACCGAAGTTCAGTTTTGCGCCAGCCTCCGATCGAAATCCAACATGCGTCGGCGAGAATCCCTCGCCACTTGAGAGCGCGAACAGAAGCTTGACCTGCACCCCCGGCTGCTGACTTAATCGCACAACGGTCAGCTTAAACTCGTCGCGGCACTTCTGCAACGCTCGTGGTCGTGCTCGTGGCATGGTTGACACCCCATGCTGGTTAGGTGAAAGTGTCTACCAAAGTGGTGCAAGAACCCTTGTCAGTTGCAACGCAATGTTAGGTTGCGGGTTCGCGACAGCCAAGTGCAACGCCAAGCGTGAACAGGCCCGCGTTCATTCCGGGATTGACTGGTCCGGAGCCGCCGTTTGACACGTGCACGAATCTGAAACCCGCCCCCACGCTTCTGCTAGCGATGCACCCGAACGACAAATCAGCGCCTGCGCTACCCACATAATTGAGCCGGCGCTCTGAGGGGTCTGGAACCGCAATGCTGAAAACGCTCAAGCCCCCTCCCGCGTGCAAGGAGAACGCAATGCGCTGCGTAAGTGGAACGCGAAGGCGAAGGCCAAGGGGCATCAGCCCAGCGCCGTAAGCCGTCCGAATTCCAACTAGACGGGTGGACGAACCCTCCGGGAGGGTCAGGACCTCATACCTAGGAACTCCGGTCGCGACGACTGCCGGCAGCGCTTCGAGAGCATAATCGAGTTCCACTCGTCTCGTCGCAACGACAGGCCAAATGCGGGAGACGCCAAGGACGAAAACATTGTTGTCGCGTCTATGGCCGACCCGTGTCTTTAACGGCTGATGGAGCGCCGCACCCAACCACGCCACTACCGAGGGGTTATCACTCAGCCGTTCAGAGGTGTCTGGACTTTGGCCGTATATTCCCGGAGAGGCGAGCACGAAAGTCAGTAGGCCCGCTAGGCAGCTGGCAGTTCGTTTACGCATCCAAAGCATCGAATCAGCGTTTTATCGAAACGCATGCAGTCAAACTAACGCCTATAAGCTTGCGAACGAATTTGAGAGGCTGCGTAACTCGCAGCCTCTCCCCACGCAAACGATACCGAGCGCGGAAGCAAAGTCCCCGCCGTGCGCGCACTTAGCGGAGAAGCGCTCACAATACTGCTCGGTGATAGGCTGCAAGAATAGCTGCATAACACTCGCTCGCTCCTTTTACTGCAAAAACGCATCAATCCGCCCTCCTCCGCGACCAAATCCACCCGCCTACCAACGCAATCGGCGGAAGAAACAGCCACCCAGCCGTCCAATTGGTGAGGCTGACTGTGAACCTGATCGGTTGACGCCCCGAGAACGCGGCGAGAACGAGCCCGCCGATGAGAAGGCCGATCGCCGCGAGCACGGGCGCGCCAAGGAGCCACAGCACACTCGCGGCTAACACACGACGCGAAGACCAGCTCGAAAGCTCCTTCACTTCTCCTCTGCTTCGCCATCCCGGTCATCCGGATCGGCCGGCCGCACCGCGCAGTGCTCACCACAACCCATCCTGTACCTGTTGCGAGCAACCCATCCGTAAAACTTGTTGGCCAGCGGCCGCGCGAACGGGATCTTGAACAGCCACGATAGCAGCCCGCCCTTCGGCAACACCTTCAGCAATTCTTCGAGCCCAGCGGCGGCCTGCCACGTCTTCCCGTCACTCGTCCGGATCACCTGCATCGATTCCACGTACGCGCGCGGCGGAATCCACGGGAACCTCGCGCGCACTCCCGAAGCCTGCGCGGGAATTATCTCCAGCTGGTGGTTCCGATCCCACTTTGTGAGCAGCTTCACCAGCCGGCCGCACACCTTGCAGTCGCCATCGTAAATCACGGTGTAACGGCGGCCGCGATCGCCACTCTTCGGCACGACACGCTCG
>JAYWBE010000035.1:0-7834 GCA_043781715.1 Gemmatimonadaceae bacterium | reverse complement strand
CTCGCTCGGGACCGCCGCCACTCGAGATCGATCCGGAGCTCACTGCCGGCTGGCTCGTCTCCTTTCTGCGAGAGGAATTCGAACGCCGCGGATTCGAGAAAGCAGTGGTCGGCCTCTCGGGCGGCGTCGATTCGGCGGTGACAGCCTATCTGTCCACCCAAGCCCTTGGAAAAGAGAACGTAGTGGCCGTCCGCATGCCGTATCGCAGTTCCAATCCCGATTCGCTCGCCCACGCGCAACTCGTGATCGATGCGCTCGGCATCCAGTCTCGCACAATCGACATCTCGCCGGCCGTGGACGGCTATCTCGCCAGCGAGCCGGATGCCGACCCGGCGCGCCGAGGAAACGTGATGGCCCGGGAGCGGATGATCGTACTGTTCGACCAGTCGGCGAAGTATCACGCGCTCCCGGTCGGTACCGGTAACAAGACGGAGAGACTGCTCGGCTACTTCACCTGGCACGCCGATGATTCGCCGCCGATCAATCCGCTCGGCGATCTCTTCAAGACGCAGGTGTGGGAGCTCGCGAAATTCCTCGGCGTTCCCGATGTGATCGTGAGCAAGCCCGCGTCCGCCGACCTGATCGCGGGTCAGACCGACGAAGGTGATTTCGGAATCAGCTACGCCGAGGCGGACAAGATTCTGAATTGGCTGGTAAGCGGATACAATCCCGCATCGCTGATGGCGCGCGGCTTCGATCCGAACATGGTCGAGCTCGTTCGGAAGCGGCTCGCCGGAACGCACTGGAAGCGCAAGCTTCCGACGGTGGCGCTCCTCAGCCCTACGGGAATCGGAGAATCGTACCTCAGGCCCGTGGATTACTGACCGCTATTGCGCCTGGCAGGATCCGCCGCCCAAAACGATAGCCGCTTCGGCGCGTTACCTGCTATTTTTTGGGACACAGCTCGACCCCGCCCGCCGGAGAAACATGGCCACCAGAACCATCCCCGATCGCAAATCCACAGGACCACCAAGCGCCCGTCTCTCGCCTGAGCAGCTCGTTGCCGCCTATCGCAACATGCTGCTGTCGCGTCGGTTGGACGACAAGGAAGTCCAGCTCAAGGGGCAGAACAAGATTTTCTTCCAGATCTCGGGGGCGGGTCACGAGGCCATTCTCACCGCGGCCGGAATGGCCCTCAAGCCGGCTTACGATTGGTTCTACTTGTATTATCGCGATCGCGCTCTCTGTCTCGAGCTCGGCGTCACGCCTGCCGAAATGCTGTATGAGGCTGTGGGGGCAGCGGTTGATCCGGCCTCGGGCGGACGCCAGATGCCGAGCCACTGGGGGCACAAGGCGTACAACATCGTGTCGGTTTCCTCACCGACCGGCACGCAGTTCCTCCAGGGCGTTGGCTCCGCGGAGGCCTCGCTCCGCGCGAAGCTGCTGAACATCTCGGAGGGATTCCAGAAAGACGAGGTCGTCCTGGTCACCACCGGCGAGGGCACGACGAGTGAAGGCGAGTTCTGGGAGTCCTTGAACACCGCGTCGAACCTCAAGCTGCCCGTCGTCTATCTGGTAGAGGACAACGGTTACGCCATCTCGGTTCCGGTCGAGGTGAACACAACCGGCGGCAGCATCTCCAAGCTTGTTCGCTCCTTTCCGGACTTCTTCATCGAAGAGGTGGACGGGTGCGATCTGCTTGCCAGCTACGACACCATGCAACGCGCCGTCAATTATGCCAGGGAGCGAAAGGGTCCCGCGCTCGTGCACGCGCGCGTCATCCGTCCGTACTCCCATTCACTGTCGGATGACGAGAAGATGTACCGCCCGCCCGCCGAGCGCGACGCGGATGCCGCGCGTGATCCTGTGACACAATTCCCGAAGTGGCTCATCAGCGAAGGGCACGCGACGGAAAGCGAGATCAAGCAAATACAGGAAGAGGTGGATACGATCGTTCTCTCGGCGACCGACGACGCTCTTGCTCAGCCGCAGCCGGGCCCGGAGACGGTCTACTTCGGCGTCTACTCGCCTGACGTCGATCCCACCAGCGAGCAGTTCGACACCGAGGATGATCCGCAATTCTCGGGTGACCCGACGACGATGGTCGATCTGCTCAACGCCTGCATGAAGGACGAGATGCGGCGCGACAAGAAGATTCTCGTCTTCGGTCAGGACGTCGCCGATGTCTCGCGCGAGGAACACCTGGGCAAGGTCAAAGGCAAGGGCGGGGTATTCAAGGTTACGTGGGGACTCCAGAAGGAATTCGGCGGCTCGCGCGTTTACAACTCTCCGCTGGCGGAAGCGAACATTGTCGGGCGCGCGATCGGACTGGCCCTGCGCGGATTCAAGCCGGTAGTGGAGATTCAGTTCTTCGATTACATCTGGCCCGCCTACATGCAGATTCGGAACGAGCTCGCGACGATGCGTTGGCGGTCGAACAACAACTTCTCCGCTCCAGTCGTCGTGAGGACGACGTACGGGGGATACATCCGCGGCGCGGTCTATCACTCGCAGACGGGGGCTTCGATCTTCGCGCATTGTCCAGGTCTGCGCGTCGTCTGTCCCTCGACGGCGCTCGACGCAAACGGGCTTCTGCGCACGGCGATCAGGTGCGATGACCCGGTGCTCTTCCTCGAGCACAAGCATCTCTATCGTCAGACATACAACAAGTCGGCCTATCCCGGGCCCAACTTCATGATTCCCTTCGGCAAAGCGAAGGTGGTGCGCGAAGGCACCGATGTCACGGTCGTCACGTACGGCGCGACGGTTCGGCGCGCGCTCGTGGCGGCGAATGCCGTTGCCGACACTGGAATCTCGGTCGAGGTGATCGATCTCCGCACCTTGAGTCCGTGGGACAGGGAAACCGTTTTCGAATCCGTGAGAAAGAACTCGCGAGTGATCGTCGCCTATGAGGACTCTCTCTCCTGGGGTTTTGGCGCCGAGATTTCGGCAGCGATCGCGGACGAGTGCTTCGCGTGGCTGGACGCGCCGGTGAGGCGCATTGCGTCAGCCGACACCTTCGTCGGATACGCCCCGAGCCTCGAGGACGCGATCCTTCCGCAGGTTGATGACTTCAAGCAGGCTTACGAAGAGATCATGAAGTTCTGAGCGGCCCGGGTGTGCAAATAAAAAAGGCGGGCTCGTCGTGAGCCCGCCTTTTCATTTGATATCGTAAGAGCTACCTGGGCGGAATTGCGCTGCCCTGAGCGCCACCCTGATATCCGGCCATGCCGGGAAGTGTCACCGGCGTGTAGGTGGGAGGAATGTCGAACAGCTTGGGATTCGCATCCACCCATTGAACGGACGTGACTTCGGCCTGCGTATTGGTGGTTCGTGTCTGGCCCTGCGCGATCATTGTCGACGTGCTGGAAGCGCGGAGCGGAGTACCCTTCGGAAGCTTTTCCTGCATCGCCTTCATCTTGTCCGCGAACTCCTTGCTGGAGCTGCCGAACATGGCGGCCATGTCGCCGCCGCTGAGGCTGGCGAAAGGATTGATCACGCCCTTGATGTCGCTGGCGTAGTAGTAATCCGACGTGCTCGAGATCTTCACGACCTGCTCCTGACCCATCGCGCTAATGGTCATCGTCATGCCGGTGCCAATGCGGTAGTGGGAGGTCGGGTGGCCAAGTATCGTCGGACCGGCGCCAAGGTTATCTACCTTCGCCTCCGTTCCCGAGAAGCCCATCTTCACACCTGACCGTTGCGCCTGCGCGAGCATGTCGGCGGGGCGCAGGCGAACGTAATGACTGTTCTTGGAATCGAGGTACGTGACTGTCTTTCCGCTGTCGGAGAGAATCATGCTGACCTCACCGCCCGGCCCGCCGAGCGGACTGACCTGCGCGCCCGGTCCCTTCATCGTCAGGTCCATGCGCATCTTGTCGGCCGATCCAACGGCATGGCCCTGAATGATTCCGGTGTCGGGCATCCCCTTGGTTGTCACCATGGTGCGAAAATCCATCGCCAGATTCTTCGCGGCGACGGGGGCGACGGCTGCGGCAGGGGCAGTGACGGGAGCGGGAGCGATCTGAGCATTGATGTAGGACAGCGGAGCGAGCACGAATGCGGCGCTCACGAAGCGCAAAGTGAATCTCATGCTGAAATTCCCGATTTTGTGTGTGAGACGGAGGGGGTACGAAAAAAGACGTTCGGTTCTCCCTTAGCGTAACCCGGAGAGGCCGTTTAGTGCCCTGTGCGCGGCCATTTCATTGAAGCCAGTATGGAGGTAGCGAGGACCACGCCGACCACGCCAAGTGCGGCAACGATCGGAATATGGATGAAGGCCTCGAGAAGCATCTTCGCCCCGATGAAGACGAGAACGATCGATAGTCCAAGCTTCAGGTACACGAACTTGTCCACCACGTTCGCGAGGAGGAAATAGAGGGCCCTCAAGCCCAGCACCGCGCAGATGTTCGAGGTGTAGACGATGAAGGGATCACGCGTGACGGCGAAGATGGCGGGGATCGAGTCCGTGGCGAAGATGATGTCCGTCGTGTCGACGATGACGAGCACGATGAAAAGCGGGGTCGCGAAATATCTCTTCTTGCCCATGGCATCGGGCTCATGGACGAAGAACTTGTCGCCCCTATAGTCCGGCGTGACCGGAACCAGCTTGCGCGCCAGGCGGAGAACCGGGTCGCGCTCCGGGTTGTACGCCGCACCGTCCTTCTGAAGCGCCATTCTGAGCCCGGTGAATACCAGAAACGCGCCGAAGATATAGAGTGTCCACGCGAACCGAGTGACCAGCGCCGATCCTGCGACGATCATCACGCCCCGCAGTACCAGCGCGCCGATGATTCCCCAGAACAGCACGCGGTGCTGGTACTTCTCCGGAACGCTGAAGTAGGAGAAGATCAGCACGAACACGAAGATGTTGTCTACGGAGAGCGCGTACTCGATGAGGTATCCGGTCAGGAACTCCAGTCCGGACTCCCGACCCATGGCGAGATAGATAGCGAGCGCGAAGCAGAGGGAGAGCGCGACCCAGACCCCGCTCCAAATCGCGGCTTCCTTGAGAGAGACCTTCTCCGATCTGCGATGGAGCACGCCGAGGTCGAGCCCGAGAATCGCGAGGACGACAACGTTGAATCCTACCCAGCCCCAAAGACTATTCACAGCCCGGATGTCCGGGCCAAATGGACGCGCAATCTAGCGACGCTCAAGCGCGTCGCGAACGTCGAGGAGGATCTCGAAGTACAGCTGTTCCCTCCGGTACGCGAAGTCGAGCGTCGCCATCTGGGTCTGATCGCCCGAGGCTTTCGCGCGCTCGAATGCTTCGCGGTACATCTCGTCCAGGTTGGTCAGAATCGTGCTGCGCGTGCGTGACATTGACTTACTCTCCGGGCTCAAGGCGCCGCGATTGTCGATCGACGTGAGACCGGCGATGCGCTCGAGCGCCGTCGCCGGATCCTCGTTCTCGAAAATCAGTTTTTTCGCAGCCCCGAGCGCGAGTCTGCGTGGATTGAAGGGCGATGGTGGCGTCACTGCGATTGGTGAGGGATGCGGTGAAAGTTAAGGCAGGAGCTAGAGCCGGTGAAAGACCGCCTCATCAACAGGTTTTCCGTGTTTGAGGTGCTCGACGACGATTCGCTCCAGCAGCGCGGGTGTAACCTCGGAGTACCAGATGCCCTCCGGATACACCACGACGATCGGTCCGTTGCTGCATACGCCAAGACACGGGGTCTCACCGCGCTTTACGCGTTCCGGGCCAAAGAGCAGATCCTCGCGCTGGAGCAGCTCGGCCAGCATCGAGTAGAGCTGGCGTCCGCGGCGGTTGGGCGAGCAGAAATCGCCCGTGCACACGAGCACATGATGCGAGTATGGCTCCATTTCTGCCTGCTTCCTGTCACCCATTCAGAAAAGATACACATGCTTACACGCGCTCATACTTGCACCGCCGTGGATTCCCCCTGATTATGCTAGAAGAGCTCCTCTTTTCAGGAGCGGGCCATGGGGGCGACAATCACAAGCAATGCATCCGCCGTTGATCCCGGCATCGTCGGCAAGGGTTACGTGCACCCTGAAGTTCTGGTGAGCACGAACTGGCTCGCCGAGCATCTCGACGACCCGAGCGTCAGGATCATCGAAAGCGACGAAGACGTTCTGCTCTACGACACCGGACACATTCCGGGCGCGCAGAAGGTGGACTGGCATGAGGATCTCAATGATCCGGTGCTTCGCGACTACGTCTCATCGGAGCAATTCGAGAAGCTGCTTCGGGAGAAGGGAATCGACGAGAACACCACGGTCGTGTTTTACGGCGACAAGAACAACTGGTGGGCAGCGTATGCCTTCTGGGTGTTCCAGTTATTTGGGTTCACCAACGCGAAGCTGCTGGACGGCGGACGCATCAAGTGGGAGCAGGAAGGCCGTCCCTTCGACACCGGAGTTCCGCGCCTTAAAAAAACCGGCTACAACGCGCCAAAGCGCTCCGATGAAAGTATTCGCGCCTTCTTCCAGCAGGTGCGCGAGCATTCGGCCAGTGGCAAGCCTCTGATAGACGTGCGCTCACTCGAGGAATACACGGGGCAGCGCACGCACATGCCCGACTACCCGCAGGAAGGAACCCTGCGCGGCGGCCACATCAAGGGAGCCCGCAGCGTGCCATGGGCGCGCGCCGCGAATCCGGATGGAAGCTTCAAGGATGCGACCGCTCTGCGCGCGATCTACGAGCAGGAAAAAGGTCTCAAGAAAGGCGACGACATCGTGGCGTACTGTCGCATCGGCGAGAGATCCTCCCACACCTGGTTCGTGCTTACCTACCTCCTCGGGTACGATCGTGTGAGAAACTACGATGGCAGCTGGACGGAGTGGGGGAATGCGGTTCGCGCTCCAATCGAGAAGGGGCCCGATAAGTGACGGTTCCGGCCGCGCCGCAGGCCGCGATACCGCCGTCGCGCGTTCACGTCCGGTGGGCAGGCGAGCAACGCTTCGAAGCAGGACGTGCGAATGCGCCGACGGCGGTCATCGATGGTAATGGAAAGACAGGGCAGAGTCCGCCGGAGGCTCTGCTCAGCGCGCTCGCGTCGTGCGTGTCAGTGGACGTGGTCGAAATTCTGGCGAAGCGGCGCACTCCTGTGGAGTCGCTCGAGATCGACGTCGTCGGAGAGCGCGTCGATACGACTCCGCGCCGATACAAGCACATCACGCTGAATTTCCGCATCGCCGGAAAGGGAATCGAGAAGGATCAGGCGCTGCGGGCGATCGAGCTGTCGGCGACGAAGTACTGTTCCGTGCGCGACTCGCTCAGGAGCGATATCGTCGTCGATTGGACGGTGGATATTCGAGCGGAGTAAAACCTGAACTGCAATCAGGAGTGGCGCTTCTTCGCCTTGGAAGCAGCGGAGTACGGCGCCCACTTTTTCTCCGTGTCCTCTATTTCCTCGCGCAGCCGAAGGTAGCTATCGTAGCGCTCGGCACTGATCGAGCCTGCGGCCACCGCGCGCCGCACTCCGCATCCGGGCTCGACCCGGTGCGTGCAGTCTCGGAACTTGCACTCCGCAATGTGCGGACGAAATTCGCGGAAGCATTCGTCGAGGTGCTTGGACGCGAGGCCCCACATTCCGACCTCGCGCAGACCCGCGGTATCCACAACGTAGCCCCCGTCTGGCAACGGATGCAGCAGTGCACCGACGGTCGTGTGGCGGCCCTTGCCGACCGACTCGCTGATCTCGCCGACGCGGAGATCCAGTCCCGGATACATGGCGTTCATCAGTGAGGATTTGCCCACGCCCGAAGGCCCGGTGAGGACCGAGGTCTTGCCCGCGAGCTCGTCGTGGAGCTCGTCCAGCCCAACGCGCTGTTTGACGCTGGTGAGGTGCACGGGATAGCCGGCTGCTACGTAATCAGAGAATGCGCGCTCGGTTGCTTCCTTGTCGACCAGCTCGATCTTGTTGAT
>JAYWBE010000034.1:0-7852 GCA_043781715.1 Gemmatimonadaceae bacterium | reverse complement strand
CCGCGCCGATCACTAAAAGTATCGTCGCTGTCGGGGCCAGGGAGTCGTTGCAGAACTTCATCACTTCCGCTCGTGTGAAATGTCGTGGCCGACTCAGAGACCAGAACGAGAACAGCAGCGCGAGGAGCAGCGCCACGATCGGGTGCCCGATGAGATGCAGCGCCGAGCGCACCGAGCTGGCCGGGTCGAGCAAAAGGTCGGCCGCGCTGGCGAGGAGCATCAGAAACACAGGGATCAACACGGTGAAGACAGAGATGCCGAAGCCGGGCATTTCCTGCACCGACTCACCTTCCAGTTGTCTTGCCAGCGGATTGTCCGCCGGAAGCACGATGCGCGGCGCAATCCACGATGCGAAGATGGGCCCCGCCAGCGAAGCAGTTGGGAGGCCGACGAGCAGACCGTAAAGAATCGTGCGCCCGACATCGGCCTTGTACGCGGTCACGGCGAGCATCGCCGCCGGGTGTGGCGGCAGCATCCCGTGCACAACCGAAAGGCCGGCCACGAGCGGGATGCCGATCTTGATGAGCGACATCCCCGTGCGGCGCGCGATGGTGAACACGAGCGGAATGAGCAGCACGAAACCCACCTGAAAGAAAACAGGGATCCCGACGATAAAAGCGACAAACATGATGGCCCAGTGCACACGACGTTCGCCGAAGAGATCGATGAGCGTGGTCGCGATCCGTGTGGCAGCGCCCGACTCCGCCATCATTTTGCCCAGCATGGTGCCGAGTGCGACCACGACGGCAATGAAGCCGAGCGTGGCACCCACGCCATCCTGGAACGACTTCACCGCGTCGCCAGGCGGCATCCCGGCCGCCACTCCCATGACAAGCGAGACGACAATCAGAGCGACGAAAGGGTGCCACTTGAAGCGCGCGATGAGCACGATGAGCGCGATCACCGCGCCCAACGCGTAGAGGAGCAGACGAGCGTCAGGCGTCATGCTGATGCGCGCGCTACGAGAGCGGCGACGAGATCTTGTGGTGACTCTCTGATGTCACACACCCACGCGTGCTCGTCGGGTGCTGGCTCCTCGAGCGTGGCGAGTTGGCTATCGAGCAACGATGGCGGCATGAAGTGCCCGCGCCGACCGGCGATGCGCTCGGCGAGCAGCACTCGGGGTCCGCGGAGAAAGACAAATCGCACCTCGCCCGTTCCGGCGCGAAGGACGTCCCGGTACGATCGTTTGAGCGCGGAGCAGGTCATCACCAACCCGGTGCCGGCGTCCTTCGCGTCGCGGAGTCGCACAGCGAGCGAGCGAAGCCACTGCGCGCGATCATCGTCGGTCAGTGGAATTCCTGACGCCATGCGCTCCACGTTCTCGGCTGAGTGGTACTCATCCCCTTCGACGAAGTCGATGCCGAGCGCACCGGCGAGTCCCGCGCCGATCACACTCTTGCCGGATCCGGAGACGCCCATCACGACGTAAAGGCCTCTGTTCACGATGTCCATGGACCAATGAGCGACCACTTGGGACAAAGCCGCTCGTCGAGCTCAGCGATCGTCAGGCCGCCGTCACGAGAGGCTCAACGTTAGCAAGCGCGGAGTGGTCTCGGCCGATCGACGCTACGATTGGGATTCCGACGAACGGAATATGTCCGATCATTTGCCGTGAAGCGCTATCGCGATTCATGGGCGAAACGATACGGCATCAGGCGACGTTGCGCACTCTCCCTTCAACTAGCTGTACGACGGCCTTTGCTCACTTCAGAAGGCTTCCCCAAGCAATTAACTTCAACACAGGCACTAGCACCACAACATCGACCAGCTGGCATCAATGTCAGATAAATCCCGCACCCCAGTCATCGTCGGCGCCGCCCGCACACCTATCGGCAAATTCCTCGGCGCTCTCTCACCGTTGACCGCGCCCGAGCTCGGCGCCATCGCGATCCGCGAAGCGCTCAAGCGCTCCAAGGTTCCGGCCGAGGATGTCCAGGAAGTCATCATGGGCCACGTCATCCAGGGCGGCACCGGACAGGCGCCGGCGCGACAGGCTGCGCTAAAGGCTGGCCTCCCGGCGACCGTGTCGGCTGTGACGGTCAACAAGGTCTGCGGATCCGGACTCAAGGCAGTGATGCTCGCATCGCAGGCAATCAAGGCCGGTGACGCGCAGGTCATCATCGCCGGCGGGCAGGAGTCCATGTCCAACGCGCCCTACTACGTCTACGGCATGCGCAACGGCGTCAAGCTCACCGACCAGAAGATGGTCGACGGCATGATCAAGGACGGACTCTGGTGCGCCTCGTGTGACGTGCACATGGGACGACACGCCGAGTACACGGCGAAGAAAGTGGGCGCGACGAGAGGAGATCAGGACGAGTTCGCGGCCGCATCCCACCGCAAGGCTGTGAGCGCGATCGAATCGGGAAAGTTCAAGAGCGAAATCGCGCGCGTAGAAATTCCCGGCAAGAAAGGACCGACCGTCGTCGACACCGATGAAGGCCCGCGCAAGGACACGACCGCGGAGTCTCTCGCCAAGCTCCGCCCCGCGTTCCCCGGCAAGAACGGCGAGAACGACGACTTGAGCGTCACCGCCGGCAACGCGTCGAGCTTGAACGACGGCGCCGCCGCTCTCGTCGTCGTCTCCGAAGAATACGCCGAAGCCCACAACCTGGAGATACTTGGGCGCATTACTGGCTACGCGACCGGTGCGACGAATCCGGAAGATCTGTTCTTCGCACCGATCAAAGCCGTGCGAAATCTGATGAAGAAGACCGGCGCCAAGATCACCGACTATGATCTGATCGAAGCCAACGAGGCGTTCGCATCGCAGGCCATCGCCGACGGAGAGGAGCTTGGCTGGGACTGGAAGCGCGTCAATGTCAACGGCGGCGCGATCGCGCTCGGACACCCTATCGGTGCGAGCGGCGCACGCGTTCTCACGACGCTCCTCTACGCCATGAAGGAGCGAGGCGCGAAAAAAGGACTTGCGACGCTCTGCCTTGGGGGCGGTGACGCAGTGGCGCTTAGCGTCGAACGCGCGAATTAGAACGGATTGACCGCCCAGCCGCAATCCGCAGCGAACCAACGGAGACCGTCCGCAACGCTGCCGCCGAGGGCGAAGAAGCTCCTCGGTGTGGTGTGGCGGATCGTCGCGTTCTACGCAATCTGCCTGGTAACCGTCTTCGTACTCCAGGCAATCGCCGTGGCGACGATGGGGACAAGGGCGGCGAATCCGCTGAGCGTCACGTCTCAATGGATCAGCCTCGCCGGCGTCATTGTCGCGACGTGGATCATGCTACGACGAATCGACAACCTGCCCTGGCGCGAAGTCGGGCTCGACCGCGCGGCCGCGTCGCCGCCCGTCCTCGTAACGGGCGCCGCGCTCGGGGGGCTCACGATCGGACTCGCGAGCCTGTCTCTTCTTGCGACGCACATGCTGCGCATCGACCCCACCGCCCCGGGAAGCTGGTGGGGCGAGGCCGGTCGGTCGACGATCTTCTTTCTCCCGGCAGCGTCCTTCGAGGAGCTTTTCATTCGTGGCTACGTCTTTGCCGTGTTGAGACGCGCGGCGGGATGGAAATTGGCGCTCATCGTCACGAGTATCGTGTTCGGACTGCTGCACGCGGCAAATCCGAACCCCGATGCCGAATCAATTCTAGCGGTGATCGTCGCCGGATTTTTCCTCGGGGCAATTCTGCTCGTTACCCGGAGTCTTTACGCAGCTGGAGCAGCGCACTTCGCCTGGAATTGGGTGATGTCAGGCGCGCTCCACAGTGCGGTGAGCGGATTGCCGTCGGGTGACCCAGACTACCGTGTCGTAGATTCCGGTCCCGACTGGCTCACTGGTGGGCGGTGGGGCCCCGAGGGCGGACTGGCCGCTGTCGCGGCAATGTTCGTCGTTCTCTTTTACCTGTACGGGCGCTACATGCGCCGGATGGAGTGGAAAGCATGACCGACCGCATCGCGGTTGTTGGAGCGGGACAAATGGGAAACGGGATCGCGCACGTGTTCGCGCAATCCGGGTTCAACGTCGTGATGATCGACGTCTCCCAGGACGCGTTGGACAAGGGGCGCGCGACCGTCGCGAAGAACATCGAGCGGCAGGTCAAGAAGGGGATAATTCCTCCCGAAGAACAGGTGGAGATCCTCTCCCGGATCGACCTCAACATGGATCTCGAGGCCGCGGGCGACGCGTCGCTCATCATCGAGGCGGCGAGCGAGGACAGCGGTCTCAAGTATCGCATCTTCACGGATCTCGATCGCATCGCGAAGCCGGCCACCGTGCTCGCCACCAACACGAGCTCCATATCGATCACCGAGATCGGGCGGCGAACTTCGCGTCCCGACAAGGTCATCGGGATGCACTTCATGAATCCCGTTCCGGTGATGAAGCTGGTCGAGATCATCCGCGGACTCGCGACATCCGATAAAACGACGAAGTACGTCACCGACATCGCGGCTCGGCTCGGGAAGACGCCGGTCGAGGTGAATGACTATCCAGGCTTCGTCTCCAATCGGGTGCTGATGCCGATGATCAACGAAGCGGTCTACTGCCTGATGGAAGGGGTGGGCGCGCCAGAGGCCATCGATCAGGTGATGACGCTCGGCATGAACCATCCGATGGGACCGCTCGCTTTGGCTGATCTAATTGGACTCGACACCTGCGTCGCAATTCTCCAGGTGCTGCAAGACGGACTCGGGGATCCCAAGTATCGTCCCTGTCCGCTGCTCAAGAAATACGTCGCCGCGGGCTGGCTCGGCAGGAAGAGCGGGCGCGGCTTCTATACCTATAGTAAGTAAGCCGACGTGTCCTGGGCTCTCCACCCGCTCACCGAAGAACAAAGCGAGGTCCAGAAGCTCGCACGCGACTTCGCGCGGGCTGAGATCGCTCCGCACGCAGCCGAGTGGGACCAGAAGGCCTACTTCGAGCCGTCGCTGGTGAAGAAGCTGGGCGAGCTGGGATTCCTTGGGATGATGCTGCCCGAGGAGTACGACGGACTAGGCACGGACACCGGGACGTATTTGATCGCTCTCGAGGAGATCGCTGCCGCCGATGCGTCCGTCGCGGTGCTCATGAGCGTTCACAACTCGCTTCCGACGCAGATGATTCTTCGCTACGGAACCGATGCGCAGAAGGACAGGTTTCTCAAGAAGATGGCGCGCGGTGAGATACTGGGCGCCTTTGCTTTGTCCGAGCCGGATGCGGGATCCGATGCGTCGGCGCTCGCAACGCAGGCGGTGAAGGACGGCAAGTCGTGGATCCTGAATGGCACCAAGAGCTGGGTGACGAACGGCAACACCGCCGGAGCGATTCTCACCATGGCCCGCACCGACGCGACTGGCGCGCGCCGTGGGGCACGGGGAATCGGCGCGTTCATCATCACGCCGGATCTCCCCGGATTCAAAGTCGGCAAGAAGGAAGACAAGCTGGGCCTCCGCGCATCGCCGACGGTGCAGCTCACCTTCGACAACATGCGCGTGCCGGCGGAGAATCTCCTCGGCGACGAGGCGCAGGGCTTCGTCTACGCCATGCAGTCGCTCGACAATGGTCGCCTGGGAATTGCAGCACAGGCGATAGGAATCGCTCGCGCAGCACTCGAGCATTCTGTCGCGTACGCCGGAGAGCGAAAGCAATTCGGTAAGGCGATCAAGGAATTCGAGGCAATCCAGTTCAAGTTGGCCGACATGGCAATGAGAGTGGCCGGCTCGAGAGCGCTACTGCACGCGGCGGCCGCCGCGAAGGATCGCGGGCAGAACATTCGCCAGTTCAGCTCGATGGCGAAGCTGATGGCGAGCGAGACGGCGATGTGGGTGACGACACAGGCGGTGCAAATCTTCGGCGGATACGGCTACATCAAGGATTATCCGGTGGAGCGACTTATGCGCGATGCGAAAGTCACCGAGATTTATGAGGGCACGTCCGAGATCCAGAGGATCGTGATCGCGCGGGCTCTCTACGGGCAATCATGAAGTTTCACTCTGGAATTACGACGAAATGAAGCTGTTCGATACGCTGGCAGAGATGGGACACGAGGAAATCGTGATGTGCAGCGATCCTTCGGTTGGATACAAAGGCATTCTCGCGATTCACAGCACGAAGCTCGGACCCGCGCTCGGCGGAACCAGATTCTGGCAGTACGCGACCGACGAAGAGGCGATTACCGACGCGCTCCGACTTTCGCGCGGCATGACCTATAAGAACGCCGTGGCGGGACTTCATCTGGGCGGCGGCAAGTCGATCATCATCGGCGACAACAAGACCAAGGACCGTGAGAAGATCTTCCGTGCTCACGGTCGTTTTGTTGAAGGCCTGGGCGGCCGCTACATCACGGCAGAGGATGTCGGCACCAGCACGAAGGATATGGACTATGTGCAGATGGAGACGAAGCACGTCGCCGGCCTGGCGGGGAAATCTGGCGACCCTTCGCCAGTGACGGCTCACGGTGTCTTTCGCGCGGTGCAGGCGTCGGCGAACCGGAAGTGGGGCTCTGACAGTCTCGAGGGCAAGACGATCGCGATCCAGGGCTGCGGCAGCGTGGGGAGTTATCTCGCCAAGGAGCTGCACCAAGCCGGCGCCAAGCTTATAGTCTCCGATATTGATTCTGCCAAAGTCGCGAGAGTGGCAAAGGCGACCGGCGCGAAGATCGTCGAAGGTGATGCGATCTTCTCGGCAGATGCCGACATATTCTCGCCATGCGCACTGGGCGGGAT
Organism: Gemmatimonadaceae bacterium; assembly: GCA_043781715.1. GTDB lineage: Bacteria > Gemmatimonadota > Gemmatimonadetes > Gemmatimonadales > Gemmatimonadaceae > UBA4720. The sequence continues at coordinate 1,195 of JAYWBE010000034.1, read as the reverse complement.
CATCAACGACAGGACGATCCCGAAGCTCAAGGTCCAGATCGTAGCCGGCGGAGCGAACAACCAGCTCCTGGAGGAGCGTCACGGCGACGAGCTCCAGAAGCGCGGCATACTCTACGCGCCGGACTACGTCGCCAACGCGGGCGGCGTGATCAACGTTTACGGCGAAGTTGCCGGCTGGGACGCCCAGCGCGCGCTCGACAAGGCCGACGATATTTATGATGCAATTCTGAGAGTGTTCGATATCGCCGACGCCAAGAGCATACCAACGTATGAGGCGGCGGATCGGCTGGCGGAGCTGCGACTGGCGGAGGGAAAATGAGCGAGACGATTCCAATTGCTTCGGATCACGCCGGCGTCGAGATGAAGAACCGTCTCGTCTCCGAGCTTAAGAAGTTGGGTTACACGCCAGACGACATTGGGTCGAATGATCCTAGCAAGCCCGATGACTATCCGGATTACGCGCATCCGCTCGCCAAGGAAGTTTCTGAGGGGCAGGCCAAGCGGGGCATCCTGCTCTGTGGCAGCGGCGTGGGCATGGATATCGTCGCGAACAGGTATCCCGGTGTGCGCGCCGCGCTCGCCTGGGAGCCCGAGATCGGCGAGCTTTCGCGCAAACACAATGACTCGAACGTGCTCGTGCTGCCCGCCCGGTTCATGACAGACGATCAGGCAGTCGCGACCATGAAGGCGTGGCTGGATGCTAAATTCGAGGGTGGCCGCCACGAGCGGCGCGTGAACAAGATCGATTCGAAGGACACCTGATGCCGCAGACAACAGCAGCTCCGATGAGAGCCGGTACGAAGATCTCGATGCCGGCGGGCGACCTCGCGCACAGCGATCCAGAGATCGCGCGCTTCATTGATCTCGAGGTCGACCGGCAGCGTCACGGCCTGGAGCTGATCGCGAGTGAGAATTTCGTGTCGCCCGCCGTCCTCGAGGCAATGGGGACGCCGTTGACGAACAAGTACGCGGAGGGGCTGCCGGGCAAACGCTATTACGGCGGTTGCGAGTTCGTGGACATGGTGGAGCAGCTCGCGATTGACCGGGTGAAGAAATTGTTCGCCGCCGACCACGCCAATGTGCAGCCGCACTCCGGTGCGCAGGCGAATGCCGCGGTCTATCTCGCGTTCCTCAAGCCGGGCGACATCGTTCTCGGTCTCGACCTTTCGCAGGGCGGACACCTCACGCACGGATC
>JAYWBE010000033.1:0-22069 GCA_043781715.1 Gemmatimonadaceae bacterium | reverse complement strand
GCTCTACCCGTTCGCGCCCGTCGGCGCCGTGCTCCCCGGCGGGGTGAAGATCGAGAAGCGAAAGATTCGCGGCGAGAACTCAGAAGGCATGCTGTGCTCGGCAAAGGAGCTCGGACTCGGCGAGGACAAGGAGGGCATCATGCCGCTCTCGCTCGTCGCGGAGCCCGGAACGAAGTTCCTCGATGCGATGCCGATCGGCGACACGCGACTCGTGATCGACGTGCTCCCCAATCGTCCCGATCTCCTGTCGCACGAAGGACTCGCACGCGAGATCGCCGCCGCGACGCATGGCACTGTGACTCGTCCCGAGATCGCGGAGGAAAAACCGTTCGTCATTCGCACGCACACCGTGAAGGCGACTTCCGGGAAAGTCGGAGACGTAACGGTCAAGCTCGAGGACACCGACGGCTGCATGCGGTACGCCGGCGCGGTACTCACCGGATTGAAAATCGGGCCCAGCCCCGATTGGCTCGTTCAGCGGCTCCACTCAGTCGGATCGCGCTCGATCAACAATGTCGTTGACGTCACCAACTACATGCTCCTCGGGTTCGGCCAGCCGATGCATGCGTTCGATCTCGAGAAGATCGCGCGCGGCACCGTGGTCGTGAGGAAGACTCGCGGCGAAGAGCTGATCAAGACGCTCGACGGAGTCGACCGGACGCTTCCCCCCGGCGCCGTGGTGATCGGCGATGCGGAGCGAGCGCAAGCTATCGCCGGGATCATCGGCGGCAGTGGAAGCGAAGTGTCTGAATCGACCACCGAGATTTTTCTCGAAGTAGCCGCATTCAATCCCGCCCGCATTCGCGCCACCCGTCGAATGCTCGGAATCTCGACGGATGCCAGCTATCGCTTCGAGCGTGGTGTGGACGCCGATGCGATTCCAGGGCTCGTTGACTACGCGGTGAGACTGATCCTGTCGGTCGCGGGCGGAATTCCGCAGGGCAATCCGATTGACTTGTATCCGCTCCCCAAGCGCCCGCAACCGATCTCGCTCAAGCTCCCGCGCGTCGCCCGCCTGCTCGGCGAGCCCGTTGACGCAATGGAAGTAGAGAGGAATCTGAGGACGGTGGGATTCAGGATTGCGCCCGAGGCGAAGGATGTCCTCAAAGTTTCGCCGCCGAGCTGGCGGCACGACGTGCATGGCGATGTGGATCTCGCCGAAGAAATCGCGCGCCTCCGAGGCTACGACTCGTTCTCCTCGGAGCTGCGACCGTTCCGGCCCAGCGCCGTGCCCGATGCGCCGCTCGTCGCCGTGACGAGGCGCGTGCAGGAGGCGCTCGTCGCCGCCGGTCTCAACGAAGTGAGGCCGATGCCGTTCGTGGCGGGGGGGAAGGGCGCAACGGTCCGCGTCACCAATCCGCTGGCGGAGGACGAAGCCTTTCTGCGCGGAGACCTGCTGAGGACGCTCGTTTCCCGCGCCGAGTACAACCTCGCCCGCATGCAGGGCAATGTTCGACTGTTCGAGATCGGCACTGCGTTTTTCGCGGGCGAAGATCCCGCGGCGCTTCCTGGACCGAAGAAGGCCGCGCTTCCGCGCGAGGAGATGCACATCGCCGCGTTGGTGATGGGTCAGCGCTCCCCTACGCATTTCACCAAGGCGATACAGCCGAGCTACGACGAGTGGGACATCAAGTTCCTCGCCGAGACCGCGGCCGCGGCCGCGTTCCCCTCGGCGACGGTGAAGCTAGTTCCGGGCTCCGGCGAAACACTGTGGGAGATTTCAGTCGACGGGCACGCGGTCGGTTCGGCGCGACGCCTGACGATCGATGCTCCGGTGTGGGCGAAGCCCGCGTTCGGTTTGGAGTTCAACCTCGAAGCGATCGAGCACGGACCCGTCAGGAGTAAAGCGTATCAGGTGATCCCCGTGACTCCGCGAGTTCAGGTCGATCTCGCTCTCCTGGCGCCTTCGAGCGTCACCGCGGCGCAGATCGACGTCGTCATCCGGAAAGAAGCGGGCGAGCTGCTCGAGAGTCTTACTCTGTTCGACGAATTCAGTGGGCAGGGAATTCCCCAAGGATCGCGCAGTCTGGCGTGGGCGTTGACGTTCCGTCATCCCGAGCGCACACTAAAGGACCAGGAAGTGCAGGGCAGAACGGCGAAGATTGTCAACGCACTCGAGGGAGAACTGGGTGTCAGGCAGCGTACGTCCTGAAAGAGCCGCGTTCGCGGAGCTGGAGCAGCTGGTGAAGCACCTCGGTGACGAGCTCGCCTCGTTTCGCCGCCGTGCTATGCAGGCGGAGGCGCGCATCAAGAGCCTCGAGTCCACCGGAGTGAAGGGCGTCGTGTCCCCCGAGCGCGTTCAGTTTCTTGAGACTGAGAACGCCGGACTCACGAGCCGGCTGGATGCCGCGCGAGCGCGAACCCAGCAAATGATCGACCGCGTTCGCTTTCTGCGCCAACAGCATGATGGAGCGGGGGCGCGTTGAGCACAAAAAAGAATGTCGTCCGCGTTACGATCTTGGGCGACGAGTATTCCATCAGGAGCGATGCGAGCCCCGAGCGCACGCGCGCCGTTGCCGAGCACGTCGACATGGTGATCCGTGAGACGATGCGCGCCGGCAACATCGTCGAGGCACAGAAGGGCGCGATCCTCGCCGCGCTGAGCATCACCGACGAGCTCTTCGATGCCCGCGAGGCGGGCGACGACCTCGCCGGCTCCATGAAGCGGCTCGGTGCTGAAATCCGGCCGTGGCTGCCCCCCGCTAAAAGGAAGGACTGACCGGGGGCTGCCCACGATTAGCTGCGCCTCTGACGGCCCCCTGCTTTGGTTCTGTGGATGCCAGCTCGGCCAGTCGGCTCCCAGGCCGAACGGAACCCTGGCACTTCCTCTCGCCCAAACTGAGAACCGACATTAGCTTAACTCATCTACGCGACGACTTTCCGGCGCGTTAGGGGCCGCCTGTGGCATTGCCGCGGGCCCAACATAGATCCGACGACATGACGAACACTGCTTGGTTATCCGCAGCTGGCATACTTCTGTTTGCAATTGCCGGCGCGGTTTTTTTCTTTATCGGCAGAAAGGTGGGTGGCAGGACGGAGCTCAGGCGCCAGCAGCAGGCGCGCGCGACCGCTGAAGAGACCGCCAACAGGATCGTTGGCGACGCGGAGCGCGAGGCGGAAAGTCTTCGCAAGACCGGCATCCTCAGCGGCAAGGAAGAGCTGATGAAGCTCCGCGAGGAATGGGAGGTCGAGGTCCGCTCCCGTCGCGAGGAAATCGAGCGCGAGGAACGCAAGGTCGACGAAAAGGAAGGCCAGCTCAACCGCAAGTACGACCTGCTTGAGCAGCGCGAGCGCGAGACCACGCGACGCACCGAGACCCTCGGCAACCGCGAAAAAACCCTGGCCGACCGCGAGCAGGAGCTCGACAAGATGCTGGGCGAGGAGCGGCGCAGGCTGGAGCAGCTCGCCGGAATCTCAGCCGCCGACGCGAAGGCGGAGCTGATGCATCGCATGGAGGAGGAGGCACAGGCCGACGCGGCAAACAAGATCCGCGAGATCCGCGAGAGCGCCAAACGGAACGCCGAGCGAGAGGCGAAGAAGATAATCGCGCTGGCGATCCAGAGAATTGCGGCCGAGCAGAGCGTGGAGACCACGGTATCCGCCGTCTCGCTTCCCAACGATGAGATGAAGGGGCGCATCATCGGCCGCGAGGGAAGGAACATTCGCGCGTTCGAGCTCGCCACCGGCGTCGACGTCATCATCGACGACACTCCCGACACGGTCGTGGTGTCGTGCTTCGATCCGATCCGCCGCGAGGTCGCGCGCCTTTCCCTCGAGAAGCTCGTCGCCGACGGTCGCATCCACCCCGGACGCATCGAGGAAGTCGTCAACAAGTCGAAGCTGGAGGTCGACGCGTCGATCGTCGAGACGGGTGAGCAGGCGGCGTACGAGACTGGCGTCCACGGACTGAATCCGGAGCTTGTGAAGTTGATTGGGCGCATGCGGTGGCGCACCAGCTACGGCCAGAACATTCTGAATCACTCTAAGGAAGTCGCGTGGTTGGCCGGGATCATGGCCGCCGAGCTGGGGCTGGATGTGGCGATGGCTCGCAGGGGCGCATTGCTTCACGACGTCGGCAAAGTTCTGACCCACGAGCACGAAGGCACTCACGTGCAGCTGGGGGTCGAGATGGCGACGAAGTACGGGGAGAACCCGATCGTCGTCAACTGCATCGCCGCGCACCACGACGACGTGCCCCACGAGAGCGAGATCTCGGTGCTCGTGCAAGCCGCGGATGCAATCTCCGGCGCCCGGCCTGGTGCGCGGCGCGAGGCGTTCGAGACCTACGTCAAGCGGCTGGAGGGTCTCGAGAAGATCGCGGCGAGCTACCGTGGAATCGAGAAGGTGTTCGCGATTCAGGCCGGCCGCGAGGTTCGCGTGATCGTGGTGCCCGAGGAGGTCGATGATCCTCGGATGGCATCTCTCACCGAGGAGATCGCGCGCCGCATCGAGGCCGAGCTCCAGTACCCGGGACAGATCAAGATCGTGCTGATTCGGGAGACGAGAGCAGTGGATTTTGCCCGCTGAGCTGATCGATGGCCGCGCGATCGCGAAGAAGGTACTTGGCGAAGTCGCCGGGAGAGCAAGGAAACTCGTAGCGCGGGGAGTGAGGCCAGGCCTCGCGATGGTGCTGGTTGGCGACGACCCCGCGAGCGCTGTCTACACGAGCGCAAAGGCGAAGGCGGCGGAGGAAGCCGGCATGTACAGCCTCAACGTGCGGCTGAGCGCTGACACTTCGCAGGCCGACCTGCTGAGCCGCGTCGACGCCCTCAATGCCGATCCCAGAATCCACGGCATCTTGGTACAGATGCCGCTCCCGAAGCACATCGACCCCGACACCGTGATCAGGAGGATCGATCCGGCGAAGGACGTGGATGGCTTTCACCCTGTGAACGTCGGGAAGATGCTGATCGGTGAGCGCGACGGATTCATTCCCTGCACGCCGGCGGGAATCCAGATGCTGCTTAAAGAGTCGGGCGTGAAGACGCCCGGGAAGAACTGCGTCGTGATCGGGCGGAGCAACATCGTCGGCAAGCCGATGGCCGCACTGATGATGCAGGACAACGAGAACGCGAACTGCACCGTCACCGTCTGCCACCGTCACACGGCGGACCTCAAGGCTCACACCCGAGCCGCCGACATTCTGATCGTCGCCGCTGGGCGCCCGCGCATGGTCACCGCCGATATGGTGAAGCCGGGCGCTGTGGTGATTGACGTCGGAACGAATCGCGTCGCCGACGCGCAGTCGAAGAGTGGAACGAAGCTCGAGGGCGATGTCGATTTTGAATCCGTTCGGGAGGTGGCGTCCAAAATCACCCCGGTTCCGGGCGGTGTCGGACCGATGACGATCGCGATGCTGATGGCGAACACGGTTCGCGCCGCGGAGATATCGCTCCGATGAAAGCGGTTCCGTTCGATCTCTTCGCGTCTCCGCGCTCAAGCCCTTCACCCGGCGGCGCGGCGGACAATCCGTTGTCGGTGGGTGACCTCGCGCTCCAGACGCGCGAGGTCATCGAATCGCGCCTGCGCCCAGTCTGGGTGCGCGGTGAGATCAGCGACTTCAAGTGTCACCGGAACGGACACTGGTATTTCTGCCTGCGCGACAAGGCCGCGCAGATTCGCTGCGTCGTCTGGTCGGGTGACCAGCATCGGATGCCGGCGCCGCCCGACGACGGAATGCAGGTCGTGCTCTTCGGCCAGATGACCGTCTACACCGCGCGCACGGATCTCCAGCTCAAGGTCACCCGCATCGATGCCGAGGGCGATGGGCTGTGGCGGAAGGCGATGGAGGTGACGCTGGCGAAGCTCCGCCTCGAGGGGCTGCTCGACGAAGCGCGCAAGCGGCCCATTCCACATTTTCCGGGAATTGTCGCCGTCGTAACGAGTCCGGATGGAGCGGCGCTCCGCGACATCGTGGCGGTGATGCGAAAGCGGAATCTCGGCGCCCGCCTCGTTGTGTGTCCGGCGAAGGTCCAGGGTGACGGAGCGGCGCTGGAAATTTCCAATGCCCTTAGGCGCGTCGCGCGCTGGGGGAAGGCCGACGTCGTCATCGTGGGACGAGGCGGTGGCGGCAAGGAAGATCTGTGGGCGTTCAACGACGAGCGCGTCGCGCGAGCGGTCGCGGCGTGCCCGGTTCCCGTGATCTCCGCCGTCGGGCACGAAGTCGACATTACGGTCTGCGACGCCGTCGCCGACTTGCGCGCGCCGACGCCATCCGCGGCTGCCGCTGCCGCATGCGCTTCGCGCGACGAGGTGAACAAAGCGTTGTCGCTGGCGAAACGCGATCTCTCGGACGCGCTGGTGGGGAGGATTCAATACGCTCGCCACCATATCGTAAGGTTGGCGCGCTCTGTCGCCCAATCGTCCACCCGAATCGTGACCAGCAAGAAGGCAATGCTGGGTACCTCGGCAGCGAAACTCAATGCGCTAAGCCCGCTCGCGACGCTTTCGCGCGGCTATGCCGTCGCGCGAGACCAGGATGGACGCGCACTCACTTCGGCGCGTCAGTTCTCTCCGGGCCTCGAGTTCAATCTTCTGCTTCGCGATGGGCGGATTAGCGCCAAGAGCGAAAAAGTGGTGATGGATGAAAACCTGGACGAGGGCAGACCGTTGACTCAAACACAGCGCAGCCCGTCGCAGTGAGTTTCTTTCTCACCTTGCATAGCTAAAGCAGCTGCTGGTTGCACATGAGCAGCACTACTCTCACCTCTTCCTGTCCAGTCGCGCCAACCACTCTGCTTGAATAGTAAAACGGCTCGCCGGGCATCTTGGCTTCCCCAAAGACGAGCACCGAGTCCATTTGGGGCACCATTATCTCAAAATCGCCGTTGCCGTTGCTCATTGCGTATCCGAGATTCCGCGCACGCCTCACCAGCGGCATGAGTCGACTATACTCCACGGCGGCGGCGCGCATCGCGTCAGGGTCACCGCTCTCCCAGTCGAGAGTGTCAAGCACGAAGAGGGACTTCCGGATTGCCGGAATTTTGGTCGCGTTGAACGCATAGACGTGAACGCCGGGCACGCCGGACGTCGTCTCTTTTACATCCGCGCAAGGCTGGGCACTGCCGTCGAGCAGCGTCTTCGCTGGAAACGGGTGCACCAGAGACAACAGGCCGAATAACGCGGCTCCTCGAAAAAACACTCCGGACTCCGATGAATGGTCGTTCTCAAGACGCGCCAGCCGGGTTTTCGGAACCGAACGGGGCGCGGGGTCCGGGTGCACAGGAAAGCCGGTGCCTTTACTTGTTCCACTTAGCCCGCTAAGTTACAAGGCTACAGCGATTTAAGAACCAGATACGGGCGTCCGCAAATGAGCGGGCGCGAGATCAAATCCAAATAATGGCATTCGAGAAGACACCCACCGTAGAGAAGTACCGCACCCACAAAGATGACAGCGGCTCGAGCACAGTTCAGGTCGCACTTCTCACCGCGAGAATCAACTATCTCACCGACCACTTCCGCACCCACGCGAAGGATCACCACAGCCGTCGCGGGCTGCTCAAGATGGTCGGAAAACGGCGCCGTCTCCTCGACTACCTGAGGCGTACCGATGTCGAAGGTTACCGCAAGATCATCGCGGACCTTGGACTCCGTTACTAACCTGGCTCTTTGATTCGACCGCGCGGCGCACAATGGCGTCCGCGCGGTTTGTGCTACACAAGCGACAACAACACAACATATGCAACGCATCGAAAGAACGTTCGCCGGCAGACGCCTCGTCATCGAGACAGGCCGCATGGCGAAGCAGGCAGCAGGATCCGCACTGGTTCAGTTCGGCGAGACCATGGTTCTCGCGGCAGCCACGGTCAGTGACACCGAAAGTCCCCTTCCGTTTTTCCCCCTCCTCGTCGAGTACAAGGACAAGGCCTACGCCGCGGGGAAGATTCCCGGCGGCTTCATCAAGCGCGAAGGCCGCCCCTCCGATCCGGAAATCCTCAAGGCGCGAATCATCGACAGATCGATCCGCCCACTATTTCCGGAAGGGTTCAAGAACGAAGTCCAGGTATTCATCTACGTAATCTCGGCCGACCAGGAGAACGACGCTGACGTCATGGCGCTCGTCGCCGCGTCCTACGCGATCAACTCCTCGAAGATTCCATTCATGGGCCCCATCGCCGGCGTGCGCGTCGGCAGGGTCCAGGAGAAGTGGATCCTCAACCCGACCTTCCAGCAGCTGCCATACAGCGACATGGACATCGTCCTCGCCGCATCGAAGGACTCGATCATGATGGTCGAAGGCGGAGCGCTCGAGGTCACCGAAGCCGACATGCTGGAAGCGCTCACCGTCGGACAGCGCGGCGTGCAGGAGCTGATCGCCGTCCAGGAAGAGCTGCTCGCCCAACACCGCGCTCCGAAGATGCCGTGGAAAAAAGTCGAGATCGTTCCGCAGATCAGATCACGGGTCGATGAGCTCGCGAAGGGAAGGATCGCCGAAGCGATCAACCAGAAGGAGAAGCACACCCGCATCGAAGCAGTGGAGCTGGTGAAGAAGGAGGCGATCGCGTTGCTCCTCGTCGAGTTCCCGGATAACTCGAAGGACATCGCCAACCTGGTGGGAGACGTCGAGTACCAGGCACTCCGCTCGCAGGTGCTCGACACCAGCAAGCGCGTTGATGGCCGCGGCACGAAAGATGTGCGGCCAATCACCATCGACACCCCCGTATTGCCGCGTGCTCACGGTTCGGCGCTATTCACCCGTGGACAGACGCAGGCGCTCGTCGCCGTCACGCTCGGCACCGCCAATGATGTGCAGCGCCTCGACAGCATCGACGATGCAGGCGAGACGACCAAGTCGTTCATGCTCCACTACAATTTCCCGCCGTTCTCGACGGGTGAAGTGAGACCGATGCGCGGCACCAGCCGTCGCGAGATTGGCCACGGCAACCTGGCCGAGCGTGCGCTCCAGGGCGTGCTGCCGGCGTTCGAGGAGTTCCCGTACACGATCCGCATCGTGTCCGACATTCTGGAATCGAATGGATCGTCGTCGATGGCATCAGTTTGTGGTGGCTCACTGGCTCTCTTCGATGCCGGCGTTCCGCTCCGCTCCGCCGTGGCCGGCGTGGCGATGGGCCTCATCAAGGAAGGCAGCAAGTACGCGGTCCTCACCGACATTCTCGGCACCGAGGATCATCTGGGCGACATGGACTTCAAGGTCGCCGGAACCGCGCAGGGAATCACTTCGATCCAAATGGACATCAAGGTCGAAGGACTCGATCTCCAGATCGTGAAGGAAGCCCTGGCGCAGGCGCGCGAGGCGAGACTTCACATTCTCGGGGAGATGTCGAAGGCTCTGCCGGAGCCGCGTGCGGATCTCTCGCCGTACGCTCCGCGCATCGTGACGATGAACATCAGCCCCGAAAAGATCGGCGATCTCATCGGCCCCAAGGGCAAGACTATCCGCGGCATCCAGGAAGAGACTGGCGCCGAGATCACGGTGGACGACACTGGACTGGTCACGATCGCCGCTGTTGGCGGCGAGGCAATGGAGAGGGCGCGCCAGATGATTCAGGCGCTCACCGCCGAGCCGGTGATCGGCGAGACCTACGAAGGAAACGTGAAGAGCACGACCGCGTTTGGCGCGTTCGTCGAGATCATGCCGGGTACCGAAGGCCTGGTCCATATCTCCGAGCTCAAGCACGGCCGCACCGAGAAGACCGAAGACGTCGTGAAGAAGGGAGACCGCGTGAAGGTCAAGCTTCTAGATCGCGATGAGCGTGGACGTCTGCGCCTCTCGATGAAGGCACTGACACCGAAGCCCGAAGGAGATCAATCCTCCTCCGGCGGTGGCGAAGGCCACGCGCTCGCCGGCGTTGGCGCGGAGAATGAGGGCGCCAGCGGCGGAGGAAGCGAAGGGTCCGAAGGCGGTTCATCGGATCGTGGCGAAAGGCCCCGCCGTCCGCGCAGCGGGTCTCGCGGTGGCAGCGGGGGACGTTCGCGCGGGTGACCCTCGCCGCGCAGTGCGCCGAAGCTGACCTGCGACGTACCGTTCTTCCGAACGGATTGACCGTACTCTCGGAGCACATGCCGGGAGTACGGTCGGTCGCTTTGGGGGCGTGGGTTCGCGCCGCATCGCTCCACGAGAGTCCCGAAAAAATGGGCGTCTCGCACATGCTGGAACACATGGTGTTCAAAGGCACGCCCACCCGGAGCGCCAGGGATCTCGCGCTCGCGCTCGAGACGCTGGGCGGCTCGCTCGACGCTTACACCTCCCGCGAGCACACGGCGTATCAGGCCAGGGTTCTCGACGAGCATCTGCCGCAGGCCGCCGACGTTCTCGCGGATCTCGTCTTTCGTCCCGTGCTCCGCCCTTCGGACCTCACGCTCGAGCGAAAGGTCGTGCTCGAGGAGATCAACACGGTCGACGACACGCCCGACGATCTCGTCTTCGAGCTGCATAACACTCAGCTGTGGGGGAACCATCCCTACGGCTACTCCATTCTCGGAACCCGCGAGACAGTGGGCGCTCTCGACCAGAGCGACCTGCGGGCCCTTCACTCGCGAGCCTATCATCCCGAGCAGATCGTTGTGGCCGCCGCCGGAAACGTCGAGCACGACGCGCTGATAGAGACGCTGGAGGCGACTGGCTGGGCCAACATCCCGCGGGGCGGGCTGCCCGCGCTCAGGGCTCCGGCTCCAATCGTGCAAGTACCCAGCGCCGTGCACTTCGAGCGTGATACCGCCCAGACCCACATCGTGATCGGCAGCCCCGCGTTCGAGCACAGCGACCCGCGGCGCTACGCCATGAGCATGGTCGGAATGCTGTTCGGCGGTGGCATGAGCTCGCGGCTCTTTCAGCGCATCCGCGAAGAGCTTGGTCTCGCGTACTCCGTTTACTCGTTTCAGTCCTTTCACGAGGACGCCGGAGTGCACGGCGTCTACGTCGGCACGACGCCCCAGACAGCCCGCGCGGCCGTCGACGCGATCAACGAGGAGATGGCAAAGCTTGCGGCAAACGGCCTGAGCGAAGACGAGCTGACCGCTGGAAAAAGCCAGCTAAAAGGTCAGATTACACTGTCTCTGGAAAGCCCGACGTCGAGGATGTATCGCGCCGCTGGAGTCGAGCTGTACGGAGAGCCGTACAGAACGCTCGACGAGGTTCTGGCGCTGGTTGATGCGATCGACACCGAGAGAGTTGCGTCCATTTGCAAGACTTACTATCCACCCGAAAAGCAGACGCTTGTGAGTCTGGGTCCCAAGGTCGCGGCGTGAGCGTGACGGCGATCCGTCGCGCTGCCATTCAACCTTAATTAGAGCACTCTGAACTACTTATGAAGATCGGCGTTCCGAAGGAGATCAAGACCAACGAGAATCGGGTTGCTCTGGTGCCGGCAGGCGCCGAAGCCCTGGTGGCATCGGGTCACAGCGTCCTGATCGAGAAGGGGGCCGGCGAAGGAAGCGGCTTTCCGGATTCGGCCTACACGTCGGTCGGCGCAAAGGTCGGCGCCGACGCCGACACGGTTTGGCGCGAGGCCGACATGATCATGAAGGTCAAGGAGCCGATCAAGATAGAGTGGACCCGCATGAAAAAGGGCCAGGTGGTCTTTACCTACTTTCACTTTGCCGCCGACAAGGAGCTGACGCTCGCCCACATCAAGAGCGGCGCCGTCTGCATCGCCTACGAGACCGTGGAACTACCTTCGAGAGAGCTGCCTCTCTTGACGCCGATGTCGGAAGTGGCCGGGCGGATGGCGGTCCAGGAAGGCGCCAAGTACCTCGAGAAGCTCTACGGTGGACGTGGAGTCCTCCTCGGCGGAGTCCCCGGCGTCGCTCCGGGCAAGGTTGTGATCCTGGGGGGCGGCATCGTCGGAATCAATGCGGCGAAGATGGCCGCCGGGTTGGGTGCGAAAGTCACGGTCCTCGACTTGAGCTTGGAGCGTTTGCGCTACCTTTCGGACGTAATGCCCGCCAACGTCACACTCATCTATTCCAATCGTCATAACATCCTGGAGCAGATCTCCACCGCGGATCTGGTCGTGGGAGCGGTTCTCATTCACGGAGCCGTCGCACCAAGACTCATTCGCCGTGAAGATCTGAAAGCGATGCAACCGGGAGCAGTCATCGTCGACGTCGCCATCGATCAGGGCGGCTGCGTCGAGACGATCAAGGCTACAACGCACGAGAACCCAACGTATGTAGTGGATGGAATCATCCACTACGGAGTCGCAAACATGCCCGGCGGAGTACCACGCACGTCAACGCTTGCCTTGACCAACGCGACGTTTCCGTACGCTTTGCAATTGGCGAACAAGGGTTGGAAACAGGCTCTCAAGGAAAACACAGCACTCAGGAAGGGACTCAACATCGTAGACGGAAAGCTGACATATCCCGCTGTCGCCGAGGCATTTGCCTTGCCGTATACTCCACCCGATTCATATTTGAACTAATGCGCTGGCCATTCTTTAAGCCGGGTGCTCTGTTCCCGGCGAATGCGATCGCCGTGGACCTCGGCACCGCGAATACATTGATCTACGTGAAGGGCGAAGGGATCGTGCTGAACGAGCCCTCTGTCGTCGCGCTCGATCGCGAGACGAGAAAAATCAAGGGCGTTGGACTCGAGGCGAAGCGAATGCTTGGCCGCACACCTGAAGGCGTCATCGCGGTGAGACCGATGAAGGACGGCGTCATCGCCGACTTCGACGTCACCGAGAAGATGCTGAGATATTTTCTTGCCCTCATCATTGAAAACCACGTCTTCAAGGTGAAGCCGCGTGTGATCGTCTGCGTTCCCTCCGGCATCACCGAAGTGGAGAAGCGCGCAGTCCGCGATTCCGCTCTCGGGGCCGGAGCGAAGGAAGTTTTCATGGTCGCCGAACCCATGGCCGCCGCGATTGGCGTCGGGCTGCCGGTCGAGACCCCCACTGGCAACATGGTGATCGACATCGGCGGAGGCACGACCGAGATCGCTGTCATCGCTCTGTCCGGCATCGTGAGCGACACCTCGATCCGCACCGGCGGCGACGAGCTCGACATGGCGATCGTTCAATTCATGCGCAAGAACTACAACCTTCTCGTCGGTGAATCGACCGCCGAGCAGGTGAAGATCCAGATCGGATCCGCGGCGCCAGTCGGGGATGAGAGGGAAATGGACGTCAAAGGCAGGGATCTTGTATCAGGGATCCCGAAGACGGTGCGCGTGCATTCGTCGGAGATCCGCGACGCGGTTCAGGAGCCGATTCAGCAGATCGTCGATGCGGTGCGCCGCGCGCTGGAGATCACCCCGCCGGAACTGGCGGCCGACATTGTGGACCGTGGCATCGTGATGACGGGCGGCGGCGCTCTCATTCGCGGCCTTGATGTCCTGTTGTCCCAGGAAACCGGTTTGCCGATCCACGTCGACGAGGATCCTCTGACCTGTGTGGTGCGGGGTTGTGGCCGAATACTTGATGATGAGGCGAAATACTGGTCCGTCCTAGCGACTTGAGGTAACAGTTGGCCCGCGCCATAAGAAGCAACACCCGACTCGACCTTATCGTTCTAACCACCTGCATTGTCCTGGCGCTCGCGGCCCGTGCTCTTCCGAACACGATGCGCGATCCCGTCGCGACTGGAATACGGCGCACCTTCCTTGCTCCGCTCGTGATGCTCCAGGAAAGATCCGAGCGGGGTCGCCAGTCGCTGCTCCTGGCGGACTCCAAGCAGGCGAGCATCGACAGCCTCTCGCTCAACTCGATGAAAGCCGGCTCGCTCGAGAGCGAGAATGACCGCCTGAGGAAGATCATCGGGCTCGGCTCCCGGCTGCGCTGGGGCTTCGTACCGACCGAAGCCCTGCACGGCCGCGGCGTGAGGGACGAGACCACCGTGATTCTGAGCGCGGGCTCGCGCGCTGGCGTGAGCAGACTGAGCCCCGTGATTGCTCCGGAAGGCCTGGTCGGCGTTGTCGATCAGGTGGATCCCACAATGAGCCACGCCATGCTGTGGACGCATCCGGATTTCCGCGTCAGCGCGATGTCGCCGGACGGTACCGCGTTCGGGATCGCGCAGGCGCATCTCACGGGATCGGCGACGGGCGGGTATCTGATCGAGCTGCGCGGAGTTCCGTTCAGAGCAACGCTCAAACCCGGCGCCGTCATCGTCAGCTCCGGCTGGGGTGGCGTGTGGCCCCGCGGCATTCCCATTGGAACGGTATTGGAAGAGATGAAGACCAGCGAAAGCTGGGCGCGCACGTACCTGCTGCGTCCGGCAGTGAATCCGGCGGATGTCTATTCCGTGATGATCCTCCGCCGCGACCGGCTTTCCAAGGGGTTCGACGGAGTGTGGCAGAGCGTGGCCCAGGTTGACCAGGCGACGCAGCGCATCAACGTGTCGGGTGATTCGGCGGCCAGGGCCGCGGCACTGGCGGAGGCCGCAGCGCGCAGAGCCGTGCTCGACAGCGTAGCGCGCTCGAACGGTGGCGTTCCGCTTGGCGTTACCGACAGCGCTAACGCGGCGCGCGCCGTCGCGCCGAAACCAGCTCCCGTCCGCAGACCCGCGCCGGTCGACACGGCCGCTCGCGCGCGCCGCGACTCCGCGACTCGCGACTCGATCAGACGCGACTCGGTCAGAAGGGACACGATTCAGCATCCACCGGGAGCGGCGCGATGAACATGGGCGGAGCGATTCGCGCGATAATCAGCTTCCTCATCTTCGTCGTCCTGCACTACACGCTCCGTCCCCTCCTGGGATGGCGCGCGCCGATGGACTTCCTGATTCTCGCGCTCCTTCTCGCTGCGGTGCGGGTCCGGCCGGCAACGGCCGCGGTGATCGGGTTTGTTCTTGGCCTGATTTCCGATTCGCTGGCGCCCGATGCGCTGGGCGCCGGCGCGATCGCGATGACGGTCGTCGGCTTCGGCGCCTCCTACCTCAAGGCCGTGTTCTTCGCCGACAATCTGGTGCTCAACGCTTTCTTCTTTTTCCTGGGGAAGTGGGTGTTCGACATCCTGTACTTCGTCGGTGAGCAGCGCGTGCACGGATTCGAGCTGCTGCAGCAGCTTCTGCTCTGGTCGCCGCTCTCGGCCGCGGTCACCGCCGCCGTGGGTGTCCTGCTACTGTTCATCATGCGCCCCCTACTCGAGCCCACGCCCACATGAGCTTTCATCCGAACGACGTGGCCAGAAGAGCGAGGATGAGCTCGATGGCCCTCGCGATCGGGTTCGTGCTGCTCGTCGGAGCGTTTTTCAAGACGCAGGTCATCCACTACAAGCAATACGTGATGCAGTCGGAGGAAAACCGCCTGCGCCCGATTCCTCTGCCCGCGCCGCGCGGAATCATCTACGATCGGCACGGTGAGGTGATCGCCGAGAATCTTCCCGCGTACTCCGTCTCGATCACGGCGCCGAGTGTCGACAGCCTCCGCAACGCGCTCGCGCAGCTCGCGCCCACGCTGCAGCTCGGACAGAACGACATCAACAACGCCGTACGCCGTTATCGCCGCGCGCCGACAAGACCGACGGTCATTCTCCCCGATGCGACCATCGACATCGTGTCGGTTCTGGAGGAGCATCGGCTCGATTTCCCCCGCCTGATCATCCAATCGGTTCCGAAGCGCTACTACCCCGATGGACCGAGCGTCGCATCGTTCGTCGGCTACACGGGTGAAATCACCGAATCGGATCTCAACGATCCGAAGTACGCGAGCTACAAGCCCGGACAGCAGGTCGGGAAGGCCGGCCTCGAGAAGCAGTACGAGGGAATACTCCACGGCAAGGAAGGCGTCCGCTTCGACGAGGTCGATGCGCGGGGCCGCCCCGTACGGGGCGAGGGACCGAGGCCTGACCTGAACCCGGAAGGCGCGCCGCCCCTTTTCACGAACATCGATCTCGATCTCCAAAAGTTCACGGTCGGCATCTTCGCCGATTCGCTGCAGGGTGGCGCGATTGCGATCGACCCGAATACCGGCGAAGTCCTCGCGCTCTACAGCGCGCCGAGCTGGGATCCGAACAAGTTTACCGGCGGGATACCTGTCGAATATTACAAGCAGCTACTCGGGGACAAGCGGCGGCCGCTCGTCAACAAGGTGATTCAGGGCACATATCCACCCGGCTCGACGTTCAAGCTTGCCACGTCGATCATCGGGTTGGAGCTGGGCGTCGTCGGGGTGAATGAGCACATGCCGGTGCCGTGCACGGGTGGTTACCAGTTCGGCAACCGCTACTTCCGCTGCTGGGAGAAGAAGGGGCACGGCTCGCTAGGTCTCGAAGGCGCGATCAAGCACTCGTGCGACGTGTACTTCTATCAGCTCGGGTTGAAGATCGGGCTCGCGAAGTTCATCGCGGGAGGGATAAAACTCACCATGCGAGACAAGTCGGGCATCGATCTGCCTGAGGAAACCCAGGCACGCTGGCCCTACGCGATCGACTACTACAACAAGAAGTACGGCGCGCGCGGATGGAGCAATGCCGAGACGCTGAACCTGGCGATCGGGCAGGGCTCGAATTCCCAGACGGTCGTCAACATGGCCAAGCTCTATAGCGCGTTCGCTACCAAGGGTCAGGCGCCGAGACCTGAGATCGCGCACCTGGTACCGCAGCGGAAGGAAGTATTCCGGCTGACCGGGGAACAGGACTCGGTGGTGCTGGAGGGTCTTAAGGCGGTCCTCGAAGCGGGCGGCACCGCGGGAGCCTCCGCGATTCAGGGTCTCACACTCGCCGGCAAGACCGGCACCGCGCAGAACACGGGAGGCGCGGATCATGGCTGGTTCGTCGGGTTCGCTCCTGCCGACCATCCGAAAATCGTCGTCGCGGTGTTGCTGGAATTCGGTCTCCATGGATCACGCGCAGCGCACATTGCGTCCGCGATCATCGGGCATTATCTGAAGGTCGGGCCGATAAAGGCAGTGATGGACGAGGGCTGATGAGCCGCCCGATAGTTTCAGACTTCCGTCTCCTCGCCGCAGCCGGGATTCTCTCGTTGTTCGGCGTGGCCATGGTGTATTCGGCGGGACAGACTGACACGCCGACCGCCGTCGCTACACTCTACAAGTCGCAGATCCTCTGGCTCCTGATCGGACTCGGCGTCGCTTACGCCGTCGGACACTCGTCGGTTCGATTCATCGAGTGGATGACGACGCCGCTATATCTGTTCTCGATCTTCCTGCTCGGGCTCACTCTTGTGATTGGGAAAGGTGCCGGAACTGCCGCGAGCACGAAGAGCTGGCTCGCGATCGGCAGCCACCGCATCGGTCAGCCGTCGGAGATCGCGAAAGTGACCGTGGTGCTCATGCTCGCCAAGATATTGTCCAACCAGCGTGAAACGCCGAAGTCGCTGCTCGATCTCTGGAAGCCCGCACTCGTCGTCGGCATTCCGTGGGCGATCATCATGCTTCAACCCGACCTGGGCACTGGCATTGTTTTCATCGGGATTTTCTTCGCGATGCTGTACTGGGCGGGCGTGTCGTGGCCGCTTCTGATTCTGATCGCCAGCCCGGCGATCAGTCTCGTCCTCTCTTTCAGCGTCGGATTGTGGGGCGCGTGGTTCTTCATCCTGCTTGCCCTCGTCCTCTGGTACCGGCCCTACCTGATCGAGGGAATCGTACTCATGGTGCTGAACGTCGCCACCGGCGTCGTCGCGCCGATGATGTGGGAGAAGCTCGCGCCGTACCAGCAGAACCGACTGAAGGTGTTCATCGATCCGTCCGCCGATCCGCGCGCATCTGGTTACCACGTCATTCAATCGAAGGTCGCGATCGGATCCGGTGGATTGTTCGGGAAGGGGTTCACGCTCGGAACGCAGAAGCGTCTCGCGTTTCTGCCCGAGCAGCACACGGACTTCATCTTCTCGGTCGTCGGAGAGGAGCTCGGCTTTCTCGGTGTGACTGTCGCGCTGGCGCTCTTCCTCTGGCTTTTCCTCCGCATCACCAAGATCGCCGAGCGCGCGAACGATTCCTACAGCAGCCTGGTCGCGTTCGGACTGATGTCGGGGTGGTTCGTTCACGTGCTCGTGAACGTCGGCATGACGCTGAACCTGATGCCGATCACCGGCATCCCGCTGCCGTTCTTCAGCTATGGCGGGTCGTTCATGCTCGCGAGTTGGCTCGCCGTCGGCATCCTGATGCGCATCTCGGGCGAGGGTCGCGGAAGCGCTCTGTCGCTCCGCCGCTAGTTTCCAGCTCGGCCGATCAGGCATCGTGGTGCGCGTTTTCTCTTAGTGCATCGCGCGGGGTCGGCGCGGGATGTCCCCTTCGGGAACTCTCGCCTGCCGCTCGCCTTGCGGCTCGCTGCACCGCGCGGCCTTGCAGCCGCGCTGGCTGCGGCCGCTCCCTCAGAGGACACCCCTCGCCTCCCTGCCTGAGACCATAACAGCGCGCAGTTCCGCTGCCGTTCGCCCGTGCGTCCAAAGCGGCGGTCGCGGCAGGGGGCTGGGTTGCGGTTCTTGGTCTCGTGAGCAAACGGAAGGGCGACGAGTTTGCGCGGGGATGCCGAGCTACGCTCGGCGCGCTACCGCGCGAAGGGGCAGACCGCGTGGCATTCATCGCGGCGTATCGCGCCCGCTGCAGTCACGGATTCTGTGGGAAGGAGGGCGAGGATGTCCGCTGAGGGAGCGGCCGCAGCCAGCGCCGCTGTAAGGCGGCGCGGTGCAGCGAGCCGCCAGGCGAAGCGGCAGGCGAGAGCTCCCGAAGGGGACATCCTCGCCCAACTGACCGGCGATGTTCCAGCACTGCGAGATGGCCGCGCGCGCCGAGATGGGGCCCGCGAGGTCGAATCATCCGCGCGGAAAGCGCCAAGGCCGAGTACGGCCCAAACCGCTGCAAACTCAGCCGCGCTCGCGTAAATTCCGCGCATGGCATGGTTCCGCAAAGAAAAAAAGCCCCGCCTGCCGCGGCACGAAAAACACGAGATTCCGCCTGACGCGTGGGAGAAGTGCGACCGGTGTGGTCACACCGACCTCCGCGAGAAGTTCGTGCGCAACCTCAACGTTTGTCCGAACTGCGGCTTCCACCGCCGCATTCGCGCGAGCGAGTACGCGGCGATCCTGCTCGACGAGGGAACCGCCGAAGAGACCGAGCTCGACATCCGCTCCACGGATCCGCTCGGCTTTCCCGAGTATCCGGCGCGCCTCAAGAAGGCGACCGCCGCGGCCGGCGACGGCGACGCGATTCTCACCTTCACTGGTCAGCTCGGCGGAATGCCGGTCTGCCTAGCGGTCATGGACTTCGCGTTCATGGGCGGGTCGATGGGGTCGGTCGTCGGCGAGAAGATCGCGCGGCTCGGACAGCTGGCCATCGAGCGCAAGTATCCACTCATCATAATCTCCGCGTCCGGCGGCGCGCGGATGCAGGAGGGCGTGCTCTCACTCATGCAGATGGCGAAGGCCGCCGCGATCCTCTCGCAGCTCTCGGAAAGGCGCGTTCCCTACGTCTCGATTCTCACGAACCCGACCACGGGAGGCGTGAGTGCGAGCTTCTCGATGCTCGGTGACGCGATTCTCGCCGAGCCCGGAGCAGTGATCGGATTCGCGGGTCCGCGCGTGATCAAGCAGACGATCGGACAGGAGCTGCCCGAAGGATTCCAGACAGCCGAGTTTCTGCTCGAGCACGGAATCGTTGATTCGGTGGTCGCGCGGTCCGAGCTCAAGCGAACGGTGGGCCAGCTCCTTCGCCATATGAGTGGCAAGCCGGCGTCGGCAGGGTGGACGACCACCTGACGCCCTACGGCGAGGCGATCCAGGCTCTGTTCGCCCGCACCACTGGCACCATAAGACCAGGTCTCGAGCGCACCGAAGCGCTCCTCGCCAAGCTCGGCTCGCCGCACCGCAAGCTCTCGGCTATCCATGTCGCCGGCACCAACGGCAAAGGAAGCGTCGTTGCCACCTGTGAAGCGCTGCTGCGCGCCCGAGGACTCGTGGTTGGACGATACACATCTCCTCATCTCGTTGATTTCCGGGAGCGCGTCACCGTCAACGGGCAGCCGATCTTCGAGGAGGAGGTCCTCGAGTTTCTGGAGCGCTGGATTCCGACCGCCGAGGAAATGGGAGCGACCTTTTTCGAGGTGACGACCGCTCTCGCCTTCGACTGGCTTGCCAAGAGAGAGGTCGACCTTGCGGTGATCGAGACCGGACTGGGCGGCCGCCTCGACTCGACGAACGTGATCACGCCCCGGGTGGCCACTGTCACGTCGATCGGGCTCGATCATATGGATCTGCTCGGCGACACTCTGGAAGCGATCGCGAGAGAAAAAGCCGGAATTTTCAAGGCGGGAGTTCCCGCCGTGATTGGCGAGCCGGCGCCGGCGATACGCGAGCTGCTGGCCAAATGCGCAAAGGAGGCCGGGGCGACGCCAGTGGTGGTTCTCGACGACGACTACGCGATCAGCAACGTCGAAGTCTCCGCTCGTGGAACATCGTTCGCGCTCTCGCGCGGAGAAGTGTCCGCGCCCGGAACGTCGTCCGCGCTCCTCGGCGGAAAGGACGGCCAGCACATGACAACACCCCTGCTTGGAGAGCACCAGGCGCGCAACACAGCCACCGCGATCGCAACCCTGGCCGCGATCGGCCACGAATATCTGCCGCCGCCAGGAGAGATCTCCAAGGCGCTTGCCGGAGTGTTTCTGCCCGGCCGCTTTGAGCGCAGAGGCAAGATCATCTTCGATGTCGCCCACAATCCGGACGGTGCACGCACCGTAGCCGAGACAATTCGCGCCATCAATCCGCCGTCGCCTCGAACGGCCCTCGTTGCCGTTCTTGCTGACAAGGACTGGCGCGGAATCATCCGCGAGCTCGCGCCGGCCGTCGATCGATTTATGTTCACCAACGCTCCGTCCGCTCCGGCAGAACGCAGGTGGGACCCGGCGGAGGCGCACACCTTTGCAAAGGCGCAGGGCATCGAGGCCGATCTGGAGCCGGACATGGATGCGGCGCTCGCGCTCGGGCAGGAGCGGTCCGAAACGCTGCTCGTCACTGGCTCGTTTCACACTGTGGGCGACGCGATGTCGCGCTTGCAGGTGTCTCCGTTCGCCGCGTAGCTTTCCTCTATGTCACAGGGAGCTCTACCAGGATTTCGAGACTTTTATCCCGAACAGCTCGCCACCCGCAACTATCTCATGTCGGTCTGGCGCGACGTCGCGCGGAGATACGGGTTCGTCGAATACGATGGTCCGCCCCTGGAGCCGCTCGAGCTGTACACCAAAAAGAGCGGGGATGAGATCGTCGGTCAGCTCTATAACTTCACCGACAAGGGCGGCCGCGAAGTGGCACTTCGTCCCGAGATGACGCCGACGCTGGCGCGCATGGTCGCCGCGAAAGCGAATGCCATGCGGAAGCCCATTCGGTGGTTCTCCGTTCCCCAGCTGTTCCGCTACGAGCGGCAACAGAAGGGAAGGCTGCGCGAGCACTTCCAGCTCAACGTCGACATCGTTGGTGAAGCATCGGTTGCTGCGGACGCCGAGCTTCTCGCGGTCGCGATCGACGTGATGCGCGCGGTCGGGCTCACCTCGCGCGATGTTCGGGCTCGAGTGTCGGACCGGGGGCTTCTCACCGCGGTTCTTTCGCACGCTGGAGTGAAAAAGGCGGAGCTGCCGGCTGTGTTCGCCGCGATCGACAAAACCGGTCGCGAGCCCCGCGACGTGACGCTCGGCAAGGTCGAGAAGGCTGTTGCCAGCGCGGAAGCACGAGCCGGAGTGTCACGCATCCTCGACAGCTCTACTGATCTCAATGCCCTGGCGGCGGAGTTTCGACACTCGCCCGATGTAATGGAAGCGGTCACGCACATGCGCGAGTACATGAACTTTCTGGATGCCCTCGGCGTCGGCGACTGGATCGACTTCGATCTCTCAATCGTGCGCGGGCTCGCTTACTATACCGGGAAGGTGTTCGAGCTCTTCGATGCGAAGGGAGAGTTTCGCGCAATCTGCGGAGGCGGGCGCTACGACGATCTCCTTTCGACCATTGGAGGCGTTGATCTTCCAGCGCTTGGTTTCGGGATGGGCGACGTGGTGCTCACCGAGCTGCTTCGGTCGCGCGACCTGCTGCCCACACCTGAGCTGGGGACCGAGTACTGGGTTGTCGCTGATGACGAGTCGATGTTGCCTGACGTGATGACGGTCGCGGGGCGGTTGCGCGCCAAGTCGCGGAGCGTGGAATACGCGCTCAAGGCGCAGAC
>JAYWBE010000032.1:0-2565 GCA_043781715.1 Gemmatimonadaceae bacterium | reverse complement strand
CCCGCGGGTCCGACGCCGGGCGCGCCGCAACCGATTGGCAGCCGGCGTGAGCGGAGAAGCAAAGGAGGAGCAGAAGCGTCCGGAAAGGCTGGCGCATGCGTCAATCATACCCGACCGGCCGGAAGCGGCAACTATGGCGCGAAACGCCCGGCACCACGATATTCGAGGCCCCCTTCGGAGACAGTCCCATGACGGCTGAGACTCCTCGCGCATTGTGTCTTACCGGCGTTGCGGCTTTGTTCGCCGCCGCTCTCCTGAGTGGCGTTGCCGGTGCTCAGGACTCCACCAAACTCCTGAGTGGCGTTGCGGGCGGTAAGGACCCTACGAAGCACATAGGGGTGGCTCCATTCTTTGAATCGCAGGACCCGATCGAGGTGACTCTCACCGCCAACATCGGCAAGATTCGTGGGGACAAGGGCGCAAATCATCCGTGGCGTCCGGCCACTCTCACCTACAAGGCCACTGAGGGCAATCTCGTCACCGTTCCAATCAAGGCGCGCACGCGCGGGATCTGGCGACTCCGGATGTGCGACTTTCCTCCGCTCCGTCTCAACTTCAGTGGACAGACATCGAAGGGGACGATCTTCCACAGGCTCGACAAGCCCAAGCTTGTCAGCTACTGCCAGAACAGGGACGCATACGAGGAGTACATCCTTCAGGAGTACCAGCTGTACCGCGTCTACCAGCTGCTCACTCCGGTGAGTCACAAGGCGCGTTTGGTGAAGTTGGCCTACGCCGATAGCGCGGACGGAAAAGTGCATGCCCGGAGATACGGCTTCCTCATGGAGGAACCGGACGCCCTCGCCGCGCGGCTGGGCGGAACGGTGAGGGAGCAGAAGGGGGCTTTACCCGGTGACCTCGACCCGTTTCAGGACGCCTTGTTCGGGGTGTTCGAGTATTTCATCGGAAACACCGATTTCTCCGAAGCCGGGCTTCACAATGTCGAGCTCTTCTTCAACAACGAAGGCGAAGTAATGCCCATCGCGTACGACTTCGATTTCGCCGGAGCGGTGAATGCGCGTTACGCCACAGCCGATGAGACGCTGAGGATCCCAAACGTCCGAACCCGCCTGTTCCGGGGTTACTGCACGGATGCCGAGTCCTTCGGTAAAGCGTTTGCCGTCTTCAACGAGAAGAAGCCCCAGATCTACGCGCTGTACAGCGATTCGATCGGCAAGCTGATGGATCGCGGGACGGTTCGAGAAACCCTCCGCTACTTCGACGAGTTCTACGACACCATCAACGACCGGCGCTCGGCGAAGAGATCGATAATGGAGTCCTGCATCAGGCACCCCTGACGCCGGAGAAGTGTTGACCCGATAGCCTGGCGTCAACGGAATCCTCTGCGCTCGCGCATTCTCTTTGGAGCCGGACCGGCGGATCGCGGAAAAGCGAGCGATATATCTCGAGGCGGTTCCCCCCAGACGTTGGGGTTACCGTTCGCGCGGATCCTTTCCGCGCGTCGCAGATCGTCGGGATCACCGCGGAGTCGGACTCGGTCTCGCCATCGCGAGCACTTGGTGGAAGCACTATCGTTTGCATGTTCGACAGCATTTGATTCCCTCGAGATCATCGAGCGATTAGCGCTGAGTGCTGCTACCGCCCCCTTGATGAGGCGCGAATGACCCAGATGACCAGGCGAGCTTGGGGTGTCTTCCTCGGTATCGCGTTGATTGCCGCGACGCCCGCCTGTCGACCCAAGCCGGTGTCCGTGGAAGAGCTCTACACCACTCGCATGCTCGGACTCAGCTACCTCCAGCGAAACCAATTGCCGGAGGCCGAATCCGAGTTCAAGAAGCTTACCGAGCTCGCACCCGACGATCCCCTCGGCTACGCCAACCTTGGACTCACCTACCTGCAAGCCGGCCGCTACCCCGAGGCAGAGAAGCAGCTACGCCGGGCGCGAGAGTTGGACCCCGCGAGTACCGAAGTGGGTCTCGCGCTTGCGAGGCTCTACTCGCTTACGGGACGTCCTTCGGACGCACGCGCGACGCTCGAGCGGCTCCGCCGCGACACTACCAGCAATGCTCACGTGCTGTACGCGCTCGCCGAGCTCGAAGCTCAGCAACCCGATAGCGCTTCGGCCCGCAGGTACGAAGACCGGCTGAGGGACGTGCTCGCGGTCGCGCCAGCGAATCTCGTCGCGCGACTCAAGCTCGTGAATGCTCTCGCGCGGCGAGGCGAAGCTGACAGCGCTGTTCGGCACCTCGAGGACGTGCGGCGGATACCCCCCGAGCCTCCGAAGGAGGCAATGACGTATCTCGACAGCTCGATTCAGCTCCTACGTGCGGGAAAGCTTGTGCAGTCGCGGACGACGCTCGAGCGCTTCTTCGGTCTGATGGAGGTCACGGCGCCGTACCAGGCGTCGCTGGACGACGTGAAATGGACTGAAGGTCCGATCGCTGGGCGTTCGGTCCTTACCTTTGCGCCGAAGTCCTTCATCTCGCTCGGCGGAGCACGAGACCGCGCGACGGTCGACCGGGCAAAATTCACCGATGTGACGAACGAGGCGGGTCTCGCAAGCGCGGAGACCCGCACTGGGGCTGCCGCTGCGCCGGAGCGGCA
>JAYWBE010000031.1:0-2568 GCA_043781715.1 Gemmatimonadaceae bacterium | reverse complement strand
GAAATGGGCCGATAGAAATGATCCGGCTGAGTCCTGGCGAATCGCTGTTGAAAGCGTCGCGTGCCGTCGGGTGTCGCGTGCCCTTCCAGAAGGGATTCCAAGACTTTCGGACGAACCATTGCGGAGACGCTATCGGCAGCACCCGAGTATCGCAAGGCACACGCAGGGAGCATTGGCCCCTACGTTGCTCAACACGAGGGTACAGCTTACGAAACTTTCTCAAACAACGGCGCTCGAAAGTGAAATCATACGCTTTCCTGTTCATAGCGCTGACTGCGTGTGCGCAGCAGCGTCCAGTGGTGCTCGCCCCGGTACGGATGGATACTCTGGTGGGCGACACATCAGTGGTGGCACTACGCTCCCGCCCGGTATTCGACACGCGGCGCGACGATCCATTCGCGACGACAAACCGCATCGACTGGCCCGGGCCGAACCGGTACCGCTCGGCGAGCGGCGCTCCGGGCCCTGATTACTGGCAGCAGCGCGCGGACTACACGATCGCGGCCACTCTCGACACCGGGACTACTGAGCTCACCGGCTCGGTGGAGATCCGGTACACAAACAACTCTCCTGACACGCTCCGCTACGTCTGGGTCCAGGTGGATCAGAATCTCTATCGCACCGGCAGCAAAGGCTCGGCGCTTTTCCCTGCTGATTCGCGTTGGGGGGTGAGAGGGTTCGAGGGTGGATACAACTTGAGCGACGTGCGCGTGAGCGGCGCATCCGTGCGACCCAGAATCAACGACACCATGATGCGTCTCGATCTTGCCTCTCCTCTGGTGCCGCGCGGGGGGAAGGCGACGATCTCGATCCACTTTTCGTTCAGAATCCCGGAGCACGGATCGGATCGGATGGGACGGGACAGCACCCTGTACGAGATTGCGCAGTGGTATCCGCGGATGGTCGTGTATGACGATGTCCGCGGCTGGAACACAGATCCGTATCTGGGGCAGGGGGAATTCTATCTCGAATACGGCGACTTCGATTACTCGGTCACAGTGCCGGCCGGATACGTGGTCGCCGGCAGCGGCGTGCTCCAGAATCCCGAAGACGTCCTAACCTCCGAACAGCGGCGCAGGCTGTCGACGGCAGTACGTAGCAGCGACGTAGTTCAGATCATCACGCAGGCGGAGGCAGCTGCCGCGAAGAGCCAGCCAAAACCGGGTACCAGGACGTGGCGATTCCGCGCACGGAATGTTCACGATGTCGCATGGGCAGGCGCTCCGGATTTTAGATGGGATGCAACCAGCTGGAATGGAATGCTGGCGCAGGCCTACTACGAATTCCCGAAAGCCGGAAAGGCCTGGGAGCACGCCGTCGAGCAGACGCAGTGGACGATCAGGCAGTACTCGCAGCTTTTCTTCCCGTTTCCTTATCCACAGGCGACGAGCGTCGCAGGACCGGTCGGTGGGATGGAATATCCGATGTTCGTAATGGTGCACTACGGCAACGATGATCCGGCATCGATCTTCGGGACCATCAATCACGAACACGGCCACGAATGGTTTCCCATGATCGTCGGATCCAACGAGCGCCGCTACGCCTGGATGGACGAAGGATTCAACACATATCTCAACGCATTCGCCAATGAGGCACGCTATCCAGGGCAGAGCTCGTATCCCGGCTACCTGCGAAACTGGGGCGACGCCGTAACGCAGAGAACTCAGTCCCCACTGATGACTGCACCCGACAACATCGACCCTTCAGCACTCGGAGCGATCGGATATCGGAAACCGGCTGTGGTCATGTTGACCCTGCGCAATCATGTCATCGGCCCCGAAATGTTTGATATAGCGTTTCGGGAATACACCCGGACCTGGGCGTTCAAGCATCCCACCCCTGGAGATTTCTTCCGTAGTATCGAGAATTCGGCGGGAGAAGATCTCTCCTGGTTCTGGCACAGCTTCTTTTACACGACGGATGTCCTCGACATCGGCATCGACAGCGTGTCGACGCGGACTTCGGATGGCCAGACGCTCGCAACGATATCGCTGCAACAGTTCACATCAGTTCCATTTCCGGTGCGATTGCGCGTCGCGTACGCCGACGGAACAACGCAGGACTTCTCACTGCCAGTGAATATCTGGGCACGGAGCAATCGCTTCGATGCGGTGATTTCGGTTCGTGGAAATGTCACCGGTGTGCGGCTCTGGCCCGATCCGTCGGTTCCCGACTGGAATCCTTCAAACGATACTTGGGGCAGACCACCAAACGCGAACCCGCCGGGGCCTGTTACGAGATAGTGCTGTGGTCGTTTGGATTGTGGGTGCTGTCCGGGTAGATTGCGGGTGTAAGCCTTAGATAAACGGAGTAAGTAATGCCGGATTTTGGAAGTTGGGCGACGGCGTGGTGGAAGCCGATCCTTTTCGTGATTGTAGCGGGACATCTCACCAATGTGTCCGTCACCCTGTTCCTGCACCGCGCTCAGACCCACCGCGGT
This sequence comes from Gemmatimonadaceae bacterium, assembly GCA_043781715.1. Lineage (GTDB taxonomy): Bacteria > Gemmatimonadota > Gemmatimonadetes > Gemmatimonadales > Gemmatimonadaceae > UBA4720. Next base: position 128 of record JAYWBE010000031.1, on the reverse strand, counting down.
GTCAAGCTGCACTATCTCGCCGCCCTGCCGATGAGAATCTGGCTGTGGCTTTCAACGGCGATCGTCACCAAGGAATGGGTTGCCTGTCATCGCAAGCATCACGCGTTTGCCGACCGTGAGGGCGATCC
>JAYWBE010000030.1:0-7919 GCA_043781715.1 Gemmatimonadaceae bacterium | reverse complement strand
CCATCACGCTCAGCTCCTTCTGGCCCGTGAAGTACGTATGGAAGAATTCCGACATCGACATTCCGAGGCGGCGCTGAATGAGCTCGGTGACGCCGGAGATCGAGTTCGCGATCGCGGTGTCGGCGCCATCGAGGTAGACCTCCGCGCTCGTCAGTCCGCGGACGACGCGATACCGGTGAGCGCCGAGCTCGAAATCGAGCTCGACTTCGACCGGCGCGCGCGCACCGGCGCCCATGAACCGGATGGAATCGCGATTGCCGCGAATCGCCGGATTTCCGTAGAGGGCCCAGGCGATTGCTTCGAGAATCGTGGTCTTGCCGGCGCCGTTCGGACCGATGATGCCGGTGAGACCGGTCCCGAAGTTGAGCTCCGTCCGCACGTGCTGGCGGAAATTGGTGAGCTTGAGACTATTGAGTCTCACGCTGTCGCTTCCTCTTCGGTCGGCCCCGCGACGAGATCCGCCTCGCGGAGATAATGCAGCCCGAGGTCGACGAGAGCTTCGCGGTCGATGTTCTCCGTGAGCACGCGCGAGCGGAGCTTGTCGCGCACGGTATCCGCCAGAGACGCGCGGCGGCCCGGCGCGCCCTGGCCTGTCTCGGGACGCACGATCTCGGGACGGCGCGTGTCGAGGTGGAACTGCAGTGCCTTGCGCTTGTACTCGCGGAGCGACTTGTGATCCAGGTCGCGCAGGATGTGCCGTGGAACATCGCGGACGACCAGGCGCACGATCTTGTCGTCGATGCCGCCCTCGAAGTTGTCGAGCGCCCCGCGGATCGCCTCGTCGAGCGAAGCGGGTGACAGTCCGGCGCCGGAGAGCGGTGCGAGATCAACCCACTGCCGGAGCGGCGGAATCGGATGAAACGTGTGCGCCCCGGTCGAGAGATCGTGCTCGATGATCCCCTTCCCGCCGATTCCCGTTTCGCGCTCCTCGGCCAGCTCTCCCCACGGATTTGTGCTCGTATAGTCGAGCGAGCCGGCGTAGAACGCGTTCGGCGCGACCGACCGGTACACATGGTAGTGCCCAAGCGCGACGTAGTCCCAGCGCTCGGCGCCGAGCTCCTGCTGTGTGATCTCCATGGGTGCGCGATCGAGCTCCCGACCATACCTGGGCAGGACTCCTTCGATTTCCCCATGGAGCAGGAGGATGTTGTATTTCGCGGCGGGATCGGGCTCGAGCGACGGCAGCTTCCCCATGTCGGGCACGGCGAGGATCGAGAGATCGCGCTCGTGAAAGGTGATCCGCTTCGCTTCGCCTTCCACCACCGTGATCCCGAGCGGGGCGAACAGCGGCAGAATGCATCTCGTTTCCGCCATGCGCGGAGTGTCGTGATTGCCGGCGATCATCACCACGGTCGCGTCGGGCAACATCTGCGTGAGCCGCGAGAACTGGTGAAACCCGTGCAGGATGGCCGGATTGCTGGGGCGAACGGCGTGAAATACGTCTCCAGCAATGAGCACCAGGTCGGGCTTTAGCTCGATCACCTTGTCTATCACGCGGCGCAGCGAGGCTGCGACATCCGCCTCACGCTGGTTGATCCCCGTGGGTGTCTGCCGCTGATATTGCCTGAAGCCGAGGTGTATGTCCGAGAGGTGAACCAGTCTCATCGAGTGCGCATCGCCCGTATCCACTGCGTGATTTTCGTCCGCACCTGCATCGGCGCTCCCTGTGGTTCTCCCTTTCGGGCTGGGGCCGCGGCGATGGTAGAACGTACGATGATGCTGCTCTTGGAGTCAGTGATCCAGCCTAGCCTGCGGTCGATCTGAATTGTGCCCGAGAGCATCCCCGAGGTGGCATAGCCGGCGCCCGCGGGTGGCGCGCCCGGGGAGTTGATGCGGGACATCGTGCCGTGCATCGAGATGAATGCGATGTCGCCGTTCTTGCCCAGAGAATCGAGACGGAACGTCGCCCGCACCTGTCCCATCGTGCCGGGATCGCCGCTCAACGGGATCTGCATCTCGCGCGTCCACTTATCGCCGACGGCGACCGGCTCGCGCGCTAGCATCGCGGGCATTTCTCCGAAGATGTGCCGCAGCTCGCTGTTGGGATCGTCGTCGTCGACGATCTCCATCGCTCCATCGGTGGAAACGCGCACCCAAACGCGCTTTGCCGTCATCGCCCGACGCTTGAGATCGGCGAGTGAGCCCGCCGAGGCGGGTGTCATCGCGACCGAATCGGTAATCGACTGCATGAGAGTGCCGCCGGAGGTCCATTGGTGCGCGATCGCGCGGGTGAACACCTCGATGGACGTAGTCATCGAGGTGGTCGCGGAATCGCGCCCCACGCGAGGGGTGGTGCCGGTTAGCTCCACTGATTGTGAGAGGTGCATCCTGAGAGTGTCGCCGATGTGGGGGCGGATCTGGAGCAGGACCGGTTGAGCGAGCGCGGCTTGAGAGAAGAAACCAACTGCGAGAACAGCCTGGTGGAAGGAAGAGAACCTAAAAACCATATGGATCGTTTTCCGGAGCCGACTTGATGCTCCCCGCCATGGCGCGCGTCGCCGCCTGCGCCGGGATGATCTTCCGGAATTGCGCTGTGAAGTACGCTTTCACGTTGTCGGGTCTGGCGAGAAGCGTCGCGTTCCGCGCCCGGATCACCTCGTCCTGCGTATACAGCGCGGTGATCTCCTGCACCCACGGCAGCGTGATCGTCGGATCGAGCGGCCTGAGCGCGCGCAGAATCGCCGCCTCGAGTGAGACGTCGCTCGACTGCGGGTAGCGCTCCGAGCCTTCGCGTCCCTGCATCACCGCGGGGCGCGGGAAGCGCACGAAGATCGGCTGCGTAAAATGTGGATGGCGAATCATCAACTGCCCCTTCTCCAGCGTCGCGAGCTTGGTTCTTGTCGCCGGGCTCAGCACCGCGTACCCCGGTGTAGAGAGCTCGTCTGGGTCCATTCTTCCGAACAGCGACGTCCCGGAATTGCCGACCACCCTCCGATGCACCTGTGAGCGGAATTGCTGCGCGCTGAACAGGACGAGGCCCAGGTAGCGGCCACGCTCAGCGATGTCGAGCAGCATTTTCCTGACGTAGGTATCGGCTCCATCACCCGGCGCGTACTTGTTCAGCTCGTCGACAAATACGACGAGATGCTTGACGCCAAGGTCCCTCCGCTCCAGATGCTCGCGGAGCTTGGAAACGATTCGCGCGAAGATGAGGTCCTGAGCATCTTCCTCGAGGTTGGCGACATCCACGACGTACACCGTGCGGTCCTCAAAGCTCCCGAACGGAAGGTCGCTCACGGCCCCCGAGTCGGTGACGAGTCCCGCGCAGCGCGTGGAGATGTTCGACAGGCGGTTCCGCACCTTGCGGATGGTCGCCACGTGGTGAGTGCGCCAGCTCTCTCCGTCCTTCTTTTCCATCCCCTGAAGGACATCGCGAAACCACGCATCGAGATCGGCGAATGACTGTACCCTGTGCTTCTTACTCAAGATGGGATCGGTAAACTCCTTGTCGACGACGCTATCCGTGATGAAGTCGATCAACGCATCGGCCTTCGCATCGATGTCATCTCTGTTGAGGAGGACCTCCGCGAACTGCAGGACCTCGCGCAAACCCCAGGTGAGCGGCGTGACGTTGTCGAGCAGAGCCTCGTTGTTCCGGAACGTGTTGAGGGCGAGACCCTTGGCAGTGTACGGCGCGAAATACTCGACGCTCTCGAACGGCTTCGCCTCGACGCCAAGCTTCTCATAGAGAGCCTCGTCCGACTTCTCGACCTTTCCCGGCTGATCCAGATAGCAGAGATCGGGACCTTTGACATTGAAGCATACGGCCGCAATGGAGCCTTTCTCTTCCGGGAAATGCCGGAACAGCGATGCGAGCAACCACTCGACGGCGCTCGTCTTGGTCGCGAGTCCCGAGACTCCGGTGATGTTGAGATGCGCTGCCTCGGGCCCGAGGAGAAAATCCGCATCGAGATAGATCACGGCTTCCGTTCCCCCGGCACGATAGACGCCGATTGGAATTCCCGTGTTCGCTCCTTCGCGCAGATAGCTGTCCATGCGGAGCGCGATCTGCACGTCGGCTTCCTCGGCAAGAAAGACCTGACCCATCGGCACCGGCTGGAGCGGCTCCTCCGGGATCTGCCTCAGCACGGCCGCGGTGTAGAGCCTGATTTCCGCTCTCTCGGTGGCTGCGTAGCCCGCCATCGTCGGCAACCCGTCGTGGCCGAGCACGTCGTGCATCGGAGACTGCAGGTCCGTGTAGCTGAACCCCTCGACGACTATTCCGTAGATGTGCGGAATCTGTCCTTCCATGGGGTGCGTGCCATCGACGCGGACGATCGTTCCGATTCCGACAGGGGAATCGATCGCCGTCCAGAAATGGAATTCGTGCGGAGTGTTCGGCTTCCGCTCGGTCGCGACGACGCGGCCTAGTGCTTCGGTCATGAAATAGCTCTCAGAAATTCTTCGCAGTCGCGAATGCCGTAAGACATCTTGTCCCACCGCCCGTCCGGCAAAGCCAGCGGGGATGTTTCGGCAAGCACCCAGCGCGAGATTTCATTCGCGCGCTCAGTGGGATTTTCGCACCGCGACATCTCGACGCGGACGAGCCCCCACAACACATCATGACCCGCGGGATCACGCAGGCGCAGATACCAGCTCATCACCTCACTGCGCGACCGCGGCGACACCAGGAACACCGACGATCTTTCGCCCTTGGCGAGGCCGACAACTGTCTTGAGCGCATCGCCTTCAACGTAGAGCGTGCGGTGGCTCTTGATCACGCCGATCGCGCTTGCTGAAGACGCCACACGCCCGCTGCGGCTGATGCCGCCATCTATGTACACTGGCGCTCCACCGATAGCGCACCAGGCTTCCGCGAGCTCGTCCTCGAGAGCGTCCCTCTGCCGATCCACCGCGCGAATGGCGCGCTCGAGCAGCGTGGTTGGATGCTCGCTTGGATACTCGCCGCTCGAGTCAGGAGTCGATGTGTCCACGACCTGAAACTGTCCGTATTGCATTGGGGCGCTCGAGCCCGACTCAGTCAGAAGAGGCAAATATTTGAGCGGCAGATAGAGCTTCTGCTCCAGCCTCGGCGGCTTGCCTCCCCAGGTGATGAGCCGCCGGTTCACGCGAACGCGCACCGCCGCTGAAGCGGTACCGAGGACGAGCGGCACGTTCAGGTGGCGCCCGATCATCCGCACCTTTTGCGCGCCATCGAGAAATGCGCGAAATCCGGAGACTATCGTGGGGGTGACGTCGGGCACCTTGATAGCTCGTAGCGTGTTCCCTTCGACTATCTGCGCCGATCGAAGCTGCGGCTGCTCGGACCTCGAGCTGAGGTCGAGATCGGCGCTTCCCTCGACCGCGCTCGCCCCCGGCAGCCATTCCATCAGCAATCGAATAGCGGCCCGGCTCGCCGCGTCCGGACTGGAGTTGCTCACCAACATCCCGCGCTACTCCAGCCCGATGTCCCAGGCCTGCTCGAGATCTTTTTTCGAGTACGCCCGGAATGCGGTGAGGGTGTGAGTCGACTTGATCCCGGGAACCACTGTCACTTCCTCGGTCACGATTCGGGCGATCGCCTCGTGCTCGGCCACTTCGACCATTGCCACGAGGTCCCACTCTCCCGAAACGGAGTAGACCTGCGAGACACCATCGATTCCAGCAAGCTTCGTCGCGCACTGGGCGATTCGCTGTGGCTCGGCCTTTATCAATACGATGGCGGTAATCATGGGTGCCCCGATGCTGCTATCTTTGGTGAGCGGCGACGCCGCGCGGTGGGAAGACATACTAACGATACCGGCGGGGCGGACACTACGCCACGTGCGAAAAGATAGAGGGCAGGATGTCGGAATTGCAGGAAGTTGAAGAGCGCGCTACCGGACAGGCTGGGCGCAGTCAGAGTCTGGTCTACACGCTTCCGCACACGATCGAGTCGATTGCGGAATTTCTGACTCCCGCTCTTGCCCGCGTCGATCCATCGGCCGGAGGCACGCAAGTCGTAGTTGTGACTCGCGATGCGGAAACTGCTCTCGCGATTTCGGAGGAAGTTCTCCGTCTTTCCGGGTCGGCTGGACTCGAGGTCGTGCCCATCACGAATGCCGCGCGCGCCGGTCGAATCTTCAAGACCCGGCCGGTTCTCGCCGTGGCGGGAACGCCGACGGAGCTCCTGGAACTAGTACGCGCGTCACTCCTCAAGCTCGACACGGTACGCACCGTAGCCATCGCCTGGGCGGACGACATCCTCGAGGAAGGCGCTGACACCGTTACTGCACTCGAGGGAGTCCTCGGCGAGCTAAGTGATGCGGGACGCATAATCGTCGCCCGCAAACTGACCCCGGCAGTGGAGAATCTGGTCGAGCGCTACGCCCGGCGCTCCCGGCACGTGGGACCCGCGGATATGGAAGCGCCGCAGATACCCGCGGATTACGAGATGCCGATCATCAAGTATGTCACCGTAGCTGGCAGTGCCCGAACCAGCGCTCTTCGAAGACTGCTCGATGATCTCGATCCCCCATCGGCGGTGATCGTGGCGCGCGACGAAGCCGCGGCGACTGAAGCAACGCGTATCCTGAGAACCCTTGGCTATCACGAAGACGACGAGTCGATCATCGTGACTCGCGGCTATGTCGGGAGCGCTGCCACGCACACGGTGATTTTCTATCAGCCACCGGTGACCCCCGCGGAGCTGCACCGCATCGCGCAGGCGAAGCCGGTTCAGGTCGTCGTCGTGGCAGCGCCGGGCGAAGTCCCCTGGCTCAGGGAGCTGGCTGGTGGGAGACTCGCCCCGCTGAATCTTCACGGGCCCGAGCGCCGCGCACACGACCGAGAGGAAGCGGTGCGCCAGGAGCTGCGCGCGGTGCTCGCGCGCGGAGTTCCCACCCGCGAGATCATCGCGCTGGAGCCCCTGCTACTGGAATTCGACGGGACGGAGCTCGCCGCCGCCGCTCTTTACCTATTGGAGCGCGAAAGGGTTCAGCGACGCCAGGCCGACGCCAACCAGGCACCGGCCGCTCGGCCGAGGCCCGCCGATGGCGAGCGCCCGCGACCGGGTGCCGCTGCAAATGCTAGCGGTGGAATGACCCGCCTCTTCATGACGATCGGCACGCGCGACGGCGTGAAGGTTGGAGATCTCATGGGCATCATCGCCGGAGAGGGCGGGATTCCAGGAGATCGCGTCGGAAAGATCGATTTGCAGGAGAGCCACGCCCTGATCGAGGTGGCGGCAGGTGACGCGGCCAGCGTGATCGCCCGGGTGAACGGCTCGATGATCAAGGGACGGCGCGTCGTCGTGCGCGGCGAACGGGATCGAGAAGATCGCGAGCGCTCCGCAGGACCGAGGGAGCGTCCGGAGCGAGGTGGGCGAAGCGATAGGTCGCCAAGCGATAGGCCGCGTCCTCCCCGTCGCCCGGGATCGTCCGACAGACCAACCCGCGGGAGCTCACCGCGTAGAGATCGCGATCGCTCGTGAGTGGGCCGAGCGGACCATTCCACCAGAGCGGTGGATGGATCGAAGTGATTGCCGGCGTGATGTTCAGCGGCAAGAGCGAGGAGCTGATCCGCCGCGTGCGGCGCTCCATCATCGCGCGAAAGCGGGTGCAGGTGTTCAAATCGCACCTGGACGCGAGATATGCCGGGATCTACTCAATCTCGAGTCACGACGGACGGACGGTCGAGGCGATCCCAGCCGATTCCGCGGCCCAGATCAGCCAGCAGATCGACCCAATGGCGAACGTCGTCGCGATCGACGAAGCCCAATTCCTGGATGACGGGATCGTCGCCCTAGTCACCTCGCTGGCCGCCAGAGGACGCCGGGTTATCGTAGCCGGAACGGACACGGATTTCCGCGGAGAGCCGTTTGGGGCGATGCCGGATCTAATGGCTATTGCTGAGGTTGTGGACAAGCTGCACGCGATTTGCGTACTCTGCGGAGGCCCCGCCAGCCGCAATCAACGGCTGATCGGTGGCCGGCCGGCTCC
>JAYWBE010000029.1:0-7942 GCA_043781715.1 Gemmatimonadaceae bacterium | reverse complement strand
TTCTGGTGCTGCCTTTGGCGTCTTCGTCGGATCGATGATGCTCGGCTTTGAATCATTGGCTTCAGTCGGTGGCTTGGGACGCTGAGCGTGCACTACTGTCTTGGGCGCTGTCGAAACAGTTGCAACCGCATGCAAAACTGTATCGACGGTTGCCGGTTTTTGCTTCTCGGGAGGTGTGACTGATGTCGGAAGTGCCGCAGTCGCATTGGACGTATTCGCGGAGGTGCCCGACGGCGTAGTTGAAGCGGTTACGGAGGTCGCCGGGATATTTACGGACGCACCTGTCGTCGGTGAATTCACCGTCGCCACGGCAGCGGCCAACGGACAGCGCTGACCCTGGTATTGTATCTGATTCTTCAGCTCCACCTCTGAGGCGTCTGCCTGTGTCAGTGCACTTGTGTTGGCCACGCAGGCATTCGGAATGTCATTCTTTTCGAAGAGTACCCGAGCGGTCCAGTAGCTTGCTCTCGCGAGCGACTTGCTCCGCGGATAGTCACGTGGAATCCGCTGTAGGTGTCCAAGTGCGCCATCGCGGTCGCCGCGTGCAAGCTCGAGCTGTGCCAGACGCAGCAACGCGTCCTCAGCCTGGGGAGCGAGTGGATAGTCCACCACTATATGCTTGTAATCGCTTTCTGCATCCGCGGCATTCGCTGCCAGCGTCGCGCGCCAGAACAGAGCCTGCGGGTATAGTTGAGACGTCGGTGGAGTCTTTGCGATCACGGAATCAATCAGCGCCCTCCCTGCCACCCCATTGCCATCGCTCACGAGCGTCTGAGCTCTCACAAAAATCGGATCTGCCAGACGTGCTGGAGCCTGAGCGGCTGCCAGCGACGCGGCACAAAATAGCGGTACGCTTAAAAAAACTGTCCATCTAGACATCTCACCACTCTCCTATTGACTCATGCAGCAGCGCTTCTCTCGTCTGCTGCGCAAAGGCTGAGTACTACCGTAGCCAGCAATTGTTCTTCGGACGAAACTCTGCTCTCCTTCAGCGCTACGTCTGCCTCGAGCAAGGAGTCGAGTGCACGATCGAGCGATTCGCGGGTCCAGCGTTCCGCGGCACGAGCCCATACGGCACTGGCAGATCCCCACGACCGGCCTGTAAAGGCTCCCGTCTCTTTCAGAAGATCAAAGTATTCTTGGGCCAGGCGAGCTTTCGAGAGACCTTCATCCAGTCTCGCGCGCCCCCACGAGATGGCGAGCATTTGTGTCGATAATGCCATGACGATTGAAACGCCTGTTGTTTTCGGCTGGGTAAGGACATGGGAGACCAGCCCAAGGGCGCGAGGGGCGTTCCGATCGGCTACCGCATCGAGGAGGTCAGCCTGGGTCTCGCCACGCCGAACCCCGACGACTGCCGCCACTGCGTCCTCACCAATCTCCTCGCTATGGCCTTCGATGTAACTCGCAAGCTTGTCCAGCTCACCCGACAGTTGATGCAGGTCGCTGCCAACCGCAGCCTGAAGGAGCTCGATAGCCGACTCACTAATCTTGACTCCTAATTCACTAGTCGCCCTGTGTGTGATCCATCTGGGAATCCGGTCGCCCGTGAGGGGATCGAATTGAAGCGATGTGCTCGGTGCCGAGAGCGTCGCATCTGCCTTGGATCCGGCCGCTCCGGTCATGAGGAGCAACAAATCGGGCGCCGGATGTACCAGGTATTGATCGAGGACCTTGCGCGAATCCTTCTTGAGTGCACCAACCTCACGAAGCACGATCACGCGCCTCTCCGCCATCATCGGCGGCGTGGAGAGGAGGACTCCAAGGGTTTCGGCGTCGAGCTCGGCGGATCGTCGCGTGTCCAGGTTGAAGTCCCTGGCTCCGGGATCCAGGGCGGCGTTGATGAGCTGCCCGACCGCGTCGTCCTTTTGATAGTCATCCTCCCCCCAGATGTAATAAGCGCTGTCGAATGACCGGCGCTTGATCGCATCACGAAGTGTTTTGAGAGAGGATACGGACATCCTCCAAATATACGGCCCCCCTATTGGGCTGCCGATGGCCCTCGAGCGCTAACGCGTGTAGTTCGTTAGCTCGAGCCTGGAGTGCGCAAACCGCACCGGAGCCTGCTCCGCAAACAGAGCCGCTGGCCAGATGGTCAGGCCGGCTGTGACGGAGGCGACTATCGCCGGCGTCGAGGTTGCAATCGGTGTGAGCTCCGGCTCCGGAATGGTTGCGACCACTGGTGGCATTATGAGATCGCGTGGAGCATCGGTATGGTGGTAAAGCGTCGTCCCTATGTATCCCAGCATCGCCACACTGGCGAGTGTCGCCGCGATTGCGCCACGTCTGAGATTACGCTGCGTGGCTGCTAGCAAATGGTCGCTGTCACATTCCCTGAGACGCGCCTCGAGTCGCTGGGAAAAGTCCGCGGATAGCTCTATGCAAGGAAGATTTCTGAAGAGCAGGAGCGCCCGGCGGATCTGCGCATCATGCTTCGCGCAGTTCTCACATTCAGCGAGGTGCCGCTGCATGCGAACCAGCTCGATCCCCGCAAGGGTATCGTCTACAAAAGCAACGTGCTGATCACAAAACTCGCGACAATCCATGTAGATAGGTTGAGGGTTCGGTAACAGGTACCCACCAGGGGGGCGCCTGTTCCCGAGCCGTCGAGCCTAATCTACATATGGGGCAATGATTTCCGCGAACGAGTTTCTTGCCCGATTAAGACGGGATTTGACCGTCCCGAGATTGCAATCCGTGATCTCCGCGATCTCTTCGTACGACTTGCCCTCGAGCTCGCGCAGAACGAATACGGTCCTGTGGTGCTCGGGGAGCTTGGCCACGCTTTCTTCGACGATCTCCCTCAGATGGCGCTTACGGTACATGTCATCCGGACGGGACGTCGTGTCCTCAAACTGCAGAGGACGATCGTCGTCCTGGAAGTTCTTCTGGACCGCCTGAAAGAGAACCAGCGGATTACGCGAGCGGTTGCGCAGCTCGTTCTTCGCCAGATTCGAGGCGATCGTATAGACCCAGGTCGAAAACTTCTTCGAGCGGTCGAAACGATGCAGGTGACGGTAGACACGAATGAAAACCTCCTGCACCAGGTCTTCAGCCTTTTCCCGGTCACCGATCGTGCGGTACACGAAGTTCAGGAGTCGGGTCTGGTAGCGTGTGACCAGTTCAGAGAAGGCGCGTTCCTCTCCACCAAGGAATGCTGTCACGACGGCTGAGTCATCCATCGCCTGCAGGCGTTCCCTGACACTCGGTCCTTCCACCGATACCGCTTGCTTACGGACGATGTTAGCCATTTTTCTCTCCTCTAGATAAGAGACACTCACGACAGTGAATCGTGCACATCCCTAGCTGGAACATTCTGCGCTTTCATGTAATGCACGGCGTGTGCCCAATGGTGGTCTGAACTAACCCATTGTCAGTAAAAGACTTATGGCGTTTGGCTCAAGCCTGAGCTTGTCCAGATTCTGCCAATTCTGTCCTATTTACATGACATGTCAGCGTCTTTTCATTGATTAGACGCCAATTTGGCCCGAAGGGTTAACGACCTGCGCGAAAACCCGCGGCGAACAGGAGACCGAGTGCAGTTTTGGCATCCTGAATCCCACCTACCTCCACCATCTTCAACGCTCTGGATAGCCGCATTGGGTGGAGATCCAAAAATTCATCCGCCTCATGCTTAGTCTCCCCGGCGACCAATCCGGTTGCCATGAAGAGATGAATTTTTTCGTCCGTGAACCCGGGAGTCGTGTACATCGTGAGCAAGTAGTCAAACTGCTCTGCTGTGCAGCCGGTCTCCTCTTTTAGCTCCCGCACGGCACAATCGCGCGGACTTTCTCCCTGGTCGAGTCTCCCCGCCGGGATCTCATAGAGGTAGCCGTCAGCCGCATACCGGTACTGCCGGATCATCAGCACCTGCGGATCCTCCCCTCGTGGATCGCTCAGGAAGGGCACGATCGCGCTTGCGCCCGGATGCCGGATCATCTCCAGCTCACCAATGGATCCGTCTGGAAACCGGACGGTGTCCACATCGAGCGAGATGACCTTTCCTGTATAGACTCGCCTGGATTCTATCCGCCCGGCTTTCGTTTCTCCTTCCATGGCGGCTGAACCCTAGGAGCTGTGAACGTGCAGGTCCCCAACACTCAAATCGGAAATAGAGGCGCGAATGACCCGCGCGTCACCGACTACGATCGTCTGCAGCTCGTCAGGATGCAGGTGTGACCTGGCTGCCTGGAGGACTGCGTCCGCTGAGATGCCACGGATGTTCTTTCTGTAGGAGTCGTAGTAGTCAGCGGGCAGATCGTAGATCACGAGGGTCGCGAGAGCAGATGCGATTGCGGCAGTCGTCTCATATCGAATGGGGAACACCCTGTCGAGGTAATCTCTAGCCAGCGACAGCTCCTCTTCCGAGATTCGCTCGCCGCGGATTCGATCGATCTCGAGAAGGATCTCGCGTAGCGCCAGCGCTGTCACCTCGCTCTGCACGGCTGTCGATACGACGAATGGGCCTGGGCCGCGCCGCCAGTCGTAGAACGACGAAGCCCCATATGTGTAGCCGTGCGCCTCGCGGAGATTCAGGTTGATTCTCGAGCCGAAGAGGCCGCCAAGGACGGCGTTCATCACAAGCGTGGCGAAAAAGTCGGGATGCCTGCGCGGCAAACCGACATGCCCAGCCCGCAGCTCCGACTGTGGCGCTTCCGGCTTGTCCACGATGTGAATGCTCTTCCGAATCGTCCGCGCCGTTGCGATTAGCGGTCGGTCCGGTGCCCGCCCCAATGGCCATCGCTGAAACGCGCGCATGATCAGTGCACGCGCCTCATCCGTCGGGATGTCCCCTGCGATGATCACAGTCGTCGATCCAGCGCGGTAGCTGGATCTATAAAACTCCTCAACGTCTTTCCGCGACAATGCGCTTACGCTCTCGGTGCTTCCCTCATCCGGCTTCGAGTACCGGGATTCCTGTGTGTACAGGAATTCCGAGAACTTCTCGTCGGCCAATCCTCGCGGCTCTGTTTCGAGCTGAAGAATCTCCGCGAGACGCTCCGCCTTGGCCCGCTCGACTTCACGTTCGGGGAAAACCGGACTGCTGATAGCTTCGCCAAGAAGCTTGGTCGCTTGTTCCAGCTGTCCTGACAGCACCGTGATCTTGATGAATGCGCTATCCCAGTCTGCACCGGATTCGACCGATGTCCCGAGCTGCTCGAACTTCTCCGCCAGCTCCGCTCCATCGAACCGCTCGCTGCCCTCGAGAAGCGTGCCAGCAGTTAGGGCGGCGACACCCTCCTTGCCCGCTGGATCATTTGTGGACCCAGCGGCGACGACCACCAGAACCGTGACCACTGGAAGCTTCGCAACTGGAGCCGTAACCAGGCGAATTCCACTCGGCAACATCTCATCGTGGAAACCCGGGAAATGGTAGCTCCGAGTTGGTCCAGGTTTCGGACGGAGGGCGGTGACCATCAGTCCGCGCCAGCGGCGGCGGCCAGTATGCTCCCGGATTCGACTCCTTCCTTCGGGACATAAAGAAGACTTGCCCTGTTGTCTTCGCCGAATCGTTCGGAGATGAGCTCGTTGACTCTCTGGGTAGTTACCGAGCGGTAGCGGTCTGTCTGTTCATTGACCAGCTCCGGCCGCTTGAAATAGGTGGCGAACATCGAAAGCTTGTCTGCTCTCTCACCTGCTGATTGGAGGGACGCGAGCAGATCAGTCTCGATGAGGGCGATCGCTCTTTTCACTTCCGGCTCCTTAACACCTTCGTGATGGATCAGGTCAATTTCACGCTCGACCTCTTCCTCGAGCTTGGCGACAGAAGTTTCTGGCCGCGCGGTGACGTCGACGACCAGGATATCGGTACCCTTGGCCAGGTCGAACGTGAAAGCACCGGCATCTGCCGCTATCTGCCGCTCCCGTACCAGAGAGCGATGAAGGCGGCTTCCCTTTCTCATCCCAAGCACGGCGGAAGCCACACTGGCAGCGTAATACTTCTCGCTCCCAAAAACCGGCGAGCGAAATGCCATAAACAATCGTGCGAGACTGACGTTATCGTAGACAACTTCCCGCAACCGGTGTCCGAACACGGGCGGGAGATTCATCGGTGGCAACGTGGGTCTCCCTTCCCCACTCAGAATTGGTCCGAAGTACTCAGTGACCTGCTTGCGCGCGTCCGTTGCATCAAAATCACCGGCGATCGAGAGAACCGCGTTGTCCGGTGTATAGTACGTGGCAAAAAACTGCGCTATATCATCGAGCGATGCGGCCGAGAGATCCTCCATCGATCCAATGAGCGAATGCTGGAAGGGGTGCGACGGAGGGAACACCAGCTCCTGCATCTTTTCGAGCATTGTGCCGTACGGCTGGTTGTCCACCGCCCATCGCCGCTCGTTCTTAACGACATCACGCTGGGTATCCAGCTTTTCCTGCGTCATCGCCGGAAGCAGTTCACCCATGCGGTCTGCTTCCAGCCAGAGGGCCAACGCAAGCTCGTTTGACGGTACCGTCTCGAAATAGTTCGTCCGCTCAAGCCATGTCGAGCCGTTTAGCGTTCCACCCGCGCGTTGTATCAGCTCGAAATGCTCGTTCGACCCAACGTGCGCCGAACCCTGGAAGAGCATGTGCTCGAAAAGATGTGCGAATCCGGTTCTGCCGGCCTTCTCGTTCGCCGACCCCACGTGATACCAGAGGTTCACAGCCACGATCGGCGTAGTGTGATCCTCCGATAGCGTCACGAACAGCCCGTTGTCGAGGTAGAAGGTTTCTACCGGAATTCGCATTGTCGTAAATTGCCCGCCATGCAAACCCACTGGAACCCCCTCGCCGCCCGCATGTGATTGCCACATTTATCGTTCTCGCTCTACTGTTCGGGTCGCTGTTTCTGCTTTGGTGGTCGCAGGAGCGGATCCTCTTTCAACCGCCTCGGCTGCTAGAAGCGCCGCCCGAGTCCGGGCGCGTCTCTTACGACGCAGTAGATGGACAGCGGCTCACCGGCTTCATAGTCGGGGATCCCAGAAGAGCGCCCGGCGTTCTACTCTGCTTCCATGGAAACGCCGACCTTGCTGTATGGCAGCTCGACTGGGCACGGGCGGTTGAGCACCATACCAGATACGCCGTTTTTCTCGCCGAATACCGTGGCTACATGTCGCTTGATGGGAGTCCCACTTACTCGAGCACGAAGCTCGACGCACGCGCCGCCTATGACCATCTGCGAATTGAATTCGGTGTCGATCGCACGCGTATGGCTTACTTCGGTCACTCGCTCGGCAGTGGTGTGGCAGCCGAGCTCGCCGAAATCCATCCGCCTGGTGCCTTGCTTCTCCAGTCGCCTTTCTCTTCCGCTCGCGCGATGGCAAGACTCATCGTGTGGCCGCCTATTGTTCTTGTCTGGAGGACCATCTCACGAATTCACTTCGACACGAGATGGGTTGTCTCGGCGCTTGATGTGCCGGTTTCGGTGGCGCACGGTCGACGCGACCGAATCGTGCCTTTCAGAATGGGTGTGGAAGTTTACGGAGCCGCCAAGAGAAAAGGTCAGCTTCTGGTAGTGGAGAAAGCCGGGCATAACGACATTGCCGATATTGCCGGCGAAGAATACTGGCGTTGGGTTGTCGAGGCGTTGATGCCACGATCAGGCCCGTAGCCCAAAGCCTTAACGCCGAGAGCTCCGGCAGGTAGTCTTCAGTTGACTCAACAAAGAGGGCATGACCTGATCTCAGGTCATGCCCTCTTGCTTCGGATCAGCGACTACTGAATCGGCTGGCCTGATATGTCTCTGATCACGATCGGGCCGAGGTTGACCGCTTTCAAGCCCCGTTCGATTGTCTTCCGGTCGCCGACGATTACGACGGCAAGAGAGCCGGGATTGATGTACTGCTGCGCAACCCTCGCCACATCGGCCTGAGTGACCACTTCAATGTTCTGCACGTAATTGTTGTAGTAGTCGAGCGGGAGTCCGTGCAGCGCCACCGGTACCAGCGCGGTTGCGATCTGT